>JACMIO010000077.1 GCA_014381105.1 bacterium
AAGTCGCTTAAGATTGGAATTTAGAATAAATAGAAAGATAGATAATATGTTTATTCATATTTATCCTCTAACTCATGACAACTAGTCTTATTTCCCTATCATCAATAGATGGCAAGTATGTAAAAGATAAAAGCATTACAAATTCAGAACCAGAATGGTTGATGGAAATAAGGAATAATGCATTTTCAAAATATTCCTCTCTACCGCACGAAGTTTCACCACTATACAAGAAATATTCTGATGCTAATCTCCTATATCCAGACCGTGTTTATCTTTCTCAAGGGACTAAAACGTATGAACCAGAAGAATATCTTTACGAAAGAATAAAAGAGCTGGAGAAGGATACTAGTATCTTAAAAATAGGTTCCTCCATTGTTCATTCCAAAATTTCAGATAAGCTACAAGAACAAGGAGTTGTCATTTCAGATCTTAGAACTGCGATAAAGGAATATGCAAGTATTATAAAGAATAGTATACAATCAAACCAACTTGATTATTCTGAAGACAAGTTCCTTGCATTAGAATTATCTTGTTTTGACTCTGGTATTTTTGTATATATTCCAAAAAATGTGATCATAGATGAACCAATTAGAATAATTGATGTGCTTGCGCCAGATGGAACCTCATCTATAACAAGAAACATTGTAATTGCTGAATCAAACTCAAAAGCAGGCATAGTACAAGAATTATATAGCAATAAACTATCTGATGATAGAATTCAGCAATCGCTGTTTGAGCTATTGGAATGTTATGTTGGAGCAAATGCAGAACTAGAAGTCGTGACACTTCAGGCAATGAATGAAAAGAATTCGGTTAATTTTTCGAATAGAAAAGCGTTCATTGAAAGGGATGCAAAAATGTCATGGTATATGGGTCTTTTTGGTTCTCAACTTTCAAGATATAAAATTGATAATATCATGAAAGGAGAAGGAGCAAGCGCTGAAGATGTGGAAATAATTTTTGGTACTAATGACCAGTCATTCGATGTAACATCAAACCTAATTCACCATGGACAAAATACAAGAGGCAGAGTGTTATCAAAGTCAGTAATGAAAGACAAATCCAAATCTCTTTTTAAGGGAATGATAAAAATTGTTAAGGGCGCAAAATCTGCAGAGTCATTTCTTGCAGGACATGCCATACTGTTGGATAAGGGCGCAAAATCAGATACAATACCTGGGCTAGAAATTGAGACAAATGAAGTTAGGGCCACTCATTCTGCATCTGTTGCCCAGATAGATGAAAATCAAATCTTTTATCTTATGTGTAGGGGACTTAGTAACGAAGAAGCAAAAAGAGAAATTGTAAGTGGATTTCTAGAACCATTATCTCGGAAAATGGGTCCTACTATAAGAGCATGGGTAAATTATTTGATGGAAAATAAATGGCTTGGGAAACCATTAATGCTCAAAACTGATGAAGCGATGGAGCACATTCTTGAAGTCGAAAAATCCAGATATAGAGAAGCTGATGATATATTCGAAAAACATTATAAGTATAGGTAGACGACTTTACTAGCTGTGATTGGGTATGGCTGAATGGGTTAAGGTATGTGAAGTTAAAACGCTCAATAATGGTGACATGATAGACTTTGATCATGATGAAAAAAAAATTCTAGTAGTAAACATAAACAATAAGATCTATGCAACTGATAGGATTTGCACTCATGCATACGCTGATCTTTCTACTGGATTTCTAAATGAAGACGAAAACACTGTTACTTGTCCACTACACATGTCAAGGTTTAATCTAGAAAGTGGGGTTCCCGAGAATTTACCGGCCGAAGAACCTCTAAAGACTTATGGCACAGAATTGAGAGATGGTTGGATCCACATTTTAATTTGAAAAATCTGAGTCACACAGTCTCATTTTCATGCTCTACTTTTCTTGGTCTAATGGAATAAATTAATAATCCAATGATTATGGCCATAATAATGTAGTTTATGGGAGGGGTCAGAATCATTGAAATTGTTCCTATCTTTGGGATTACATATACTACTTTTCCAACATAGTTTTCCATAAAAAGTGGAAAGTCTATGCCGGGAATAGAATATGGGTTTGCATCTCCTTTTGTCGTCACAACTTCTTTTCCCAAGAAAGTTCCAATTTCAGAGATCCTGTGCACAATTACCTTGGGCTTCCCGTCTTCTGTCGTTGCTTCCGGTGCTCTAAAAACAATAATGTCTCCAACTCTAAGATTATTAAATGAAGTTTCAAAAGAGTTATTCTTGATTATAACAATATCGCCAATGTTAATTTTTGGAACCATGCTCCCGCTTACTACAACGTAAAATGGATTAAAAGATCCAAAAAATGTGTATATAGAAAGTAGACCTCCTCCGACAATTATCGCAACGCCTATCAAACTATATATCGTGTTTTTTTTCATTTTAAATATATTCTTGTAATCTATCAGAATGACCATTAAAACTTATTGATCGGTATTAATGACATTAAAAAATATATCTAACAAATCTGTTTACTTGTTATGGATAATAAAAAACAAAATCAAGTTGCAAGAGAGGAATCTATCAGGAACAAAGAAAAATGTCATAATTTACTCTTATTATCTCAAAAAATCCGTTACGTTGGCATAATTAATAATTTTGGTAAAACCATTGCAGGACAATTACGCCCGGGTCTTGCTCCCTTACTCAATGTTGAACAGGCAATCAATGAACATTTTATTGAGGCAACTCGCAATCAGCTCAGGAAAGCATTTGATTCCACACTAGGTCCCACATCATACACTCTTACTGTAAATGAGAAGGTGATAACACTGACCTTTCCATTGCAATCAGGAGGATATTATTACGTAACTTTAGACAATGATATTAGAAAAGAGGATCTTGCGGAATTGATAGATTCTCTGACTCAAAAAATTAGGACTTTTTAGAGTTAGAATCGGTCTACTTTGCAAAAGCCTTTAATCTTTTCTTAAATTCGACATCTCTCAAAATTGAAGGATGACCAGGATCTGCCAGTATGATTTCATACCATATGTTTTTACCGTCTTTGTATAGAAAATAAGACCCAATAACCTCCATATTTGGATACTTGTCGTTCACTCTTCTTTCAGCGACTTTTTTCATGCTATCTGTCTGTTTGATTCTAACCACACCCAAATGTTTTGGTCTTCTTCCAGATGTGGGACGTTGTTTTCTCATACCACCTCTTCCAACCTTCGTACGGACTACGACAATGCCTTGTTTTGCCTTGTATCCCAATTTATGGGCTCTATCCAATCTACTCGGCCTTTCAATTCTGTGTATGGTTGGTTCCTTTCTCCACGTCATGGCTTTCTCTTTTAGTTCCTGAGAATTGGTTTTCCACATTTTTGTCCACATTTCAGCCATATACTGATGCATATTACACATAACTCCAGTTAAGACCTTAATATCTGTATTTTGTTAGTCAAAGGATAGATTTGGCAAGATACAGTTTGAATCAATATTTTCATCTATTTGTCAGTAAAGTCTGAATTACTTTTTCTGCTATGACATTTGAAGCAAGTTCCTGAGCTTCTTTGGTCTGCGCAGCAATATGAGGACTGCAAATCATATTTGGGAGATTTAATAACTCTGTGTTGGTTGGTGGTTCTACTTCAAAGACATCAAGCGCTGCACCAGCAATTCTTTTCTCGGTTAACGCCGTAAATAATGACTTTTCGTCTATTATTTCTCCCCTGGATGTATTAATCAAGAAGGAAGTAGGTTTCATATATGACAGTGTTTCTGAATTAATGAGATGTTTGGTTTTTTCTGTCAGAGGTACATGACATGTTACAAAATCAGAATTTTCCAGTAAAGTCTTCAAATCTGTTTTTATCATACTTACTTCCCTAACGTAATCTTGATTGATTGGGAAGATATCATATCCTATCAGGTTCATACGAAGGCATTTTGCAATTCGTCCAACGTTTCTGCCAATATTCCCTACTCCTATTATTCCCAAGTATTTTCCCCTTAGCTCGCTACCAACAAGTTCTTTCTTTAGCCATTTGCCCTTCTTCATTCCATCATCGGCTTTGGGAATATTCCTGGACAAGGCTATCATATGACCAATTACCAATTCTGATACTGCGTTCATTGCGGCCTCAGCTGCGTTTAAAACCTTGATTCCTTTTGATTCAGCATATTCAGTATCTATGTTATCTAATCCGACACCAACCCTGGCAATAATCTTGACATTCGGGGCAGCGTCAATTACCTTTTTTGTTATTTTTGTTCTGCTTCTTACTATGATCACATTGGATTCTCCGACGGTGGTCAGTAAATCATCTGGCTCAATTTCAGGTTTGTAATCGACTATTAATCCCGCCTTTTTTAAAATGGTTATACCTATCTCATCTATAGCATCGCAGACAATTACTTTGCCCTCAACCTGCATGACATATGCAAATTACAGGTCTTATAATTTGGTTGCTAAAGGGGACTTAACTGTAACTAGAATTGGAAATTATTTCTGCGATCACTGAATCAACGTAGTACTTGTGTTTGTCTTGAAAATCATCAACCTCCCATGCGAAATGACTCCCTCCGGTTGTTGTTGGTTCTGTAATCCCGGTATTGTTTCCTATGTTGTTGAGTTCGGGATTTGATTCATACACTTTCCCATCAGGTTTTACATAAACATAGTTAGGAGAATTGCCAATCTGGTTCTCAGAAATGTTAAAGGTGTTTGCCACTCTTAAGATCGCTATATCCGGGGAAATTGGTAATCTAGATAATGAAGGCCGATTCTGAGAATCCTGAAGACCAAAAAAAACAATAGCGGTTACCAATATTCCAAACGAAATTGTTAACAAGATTCTTTTATTTATCAACTTGATTCCACTATGTTCTAATATAGGCTGTCATTTCATATTGTCTCAAATTAATCGCATCTATTTGAAATTCAAATTATTTTGAACCTAGAATATTTTTCTTCGAAAGAGCACTGTCTAGTTCTTCTTTTGTCATTAGTCCCTTTTCAAGTATCAATTCTCTGATGCTTTTGTTGGTGGCCATTGACTCCTTGTATATCTCTGATGCCTTAAGGTATCCTATATGGGGATTGAGCAGAGTTACTAGAACTGGACTCTTTTCCACAAATAATTCAAGTTTCTGCTCATTTGCTTTTAGTCCATCTATCATATTATGCGAATAAATTGGCAGAAAATTTTTTAACATATCAGTCGATTCTAATATGTTTTTTATCATGCCTGGTAACATTACATTTAGCTCAAATTGACCTGCCTGAGCAGCCAGAGCGATGGAGACATCATTTCCTACGATAATAAAACAAATCATGTTAAGGCATTCAGACAGTGAAGGATTTACTTTACCAGGCATTATCGACGATCCGGCATGTACGGCAGGGATTGTAATTTCTGATAGTCCCGCAATAGGGCCTGATGCCATCAACCTGATATCATTTGACATTTTTATTAACTCGATTGCGATATTTCTTAGGGTAGAAGAACACATCGTTGTCTCAAATTTGCTTTGTAAAGAAAAGAAATAGTTTTGTGACGGCTTTAAATTTAATTCAGAGATCTGAGAAAGATATTTGACCACTAGTTTATCATATCCTGGTGGAGTATTAGCCCCCGTACCAACCGCTGTACCACCCAGTCCTACATATTCTAGGTCGGCACATGCATCCTCAATCTTACTCAGGCCCATTTTAAGTGAAAAAGCATATACATCAAACTCAGCGCCCAATGTAACTGGTATTGCATCCATCAAGTGAGTTCGACCAATTTTCATAACTTCTCTGAATTCCTGAGCCTTATTTTCAAGCGACATTATGAGTGTATTTAGCGACTCTACAACTCCTTTCATATTCATTAATAACGCAACATGCATCGCAGTTGGAAAAGTATCGTTACTAGACTGTGACATATTTACATCATCGTTAGGACTTATGAATGAGTAATCGCCAATACTATGATCACTAATTTCAAGAGCTTTGTTTGCAATTACTTCATTCATATTCATATTAAATGCAGTTCCTGCACCTGAATTGATAGTATCAACTATGATTTGATCATGCAATTTTCCCGAAAGTATCTCATCACACGCCTTTACTATTGCATCTGATTTTTCTACTGGGAGCGTCTTCAAATCTCTGTTTGCAAGTGCCGCAGAACGTTTTATCATAGCAAATGCCTTTATCATGTTCGCATGAGGTTTCTGACCAGTTACTTTGTATTGGTTCGAAGCTCTAACCGAAAATGGTCCATAATAAGCATTAGATGGAACTTTAACCTCACCTAGAGAATCCTTATCAAGACGATACGGTTCCATAAATACGAAAACCAGCGTTGATCTAATAAATCAATCGACTCTATACTTAGGACTGACTATTTGCAATAATCAATCAAGCTCTAAGTAATCCAGCCTGTTCTTGTGATCTATTTTTACTCTCCTAACACTTTGACGAGGACTTTCTTGTTGCGACAACCATCAAATTCTCCATAAAAAATTTGTTCCCAAGGTCCAAAATCAAGTTTACCCTTGGTGATGGCTACCACTGTCTCACGACCCATTATTTGACGCTTTAAATGGGCATCGGCGTTATCTTCTCCAGTATCATTATGCGAGTATTGTTTTGTGGGTAAATGAGGTGCTAGATTCTCAAGCCACTTCTCAAAATCCTGATGCAAGCCTGCCTCATTATCATTAATAAAAATACTGGATGTTATGTGCATAGAATTGACCAGACAAATGCCTTCACTGACCTTTGATTCACACACAATTTTTTCTACCTCTGAAGTTATGTTTACCAATTTGAATTTCTTTTCAGTGTGAAAAGTCAAATATTTTGTAATTGACTTCATATTAATGAAAAATTAAGTTTATTATTTAAATGGTACATGGTTACGAAAATAAAAAAACTCTTATTAGATCTATTAACAGTTCAAATCGCTAAAGCATGTTCAGTATTCAAACTAAGACAAGACCTAGGTTACTCTTTTTGATACTTTCAGTCGCAATAATACTCTTAGTGGTGGGTTTTAACTTGGGCAAATATAATATTGCTTTGGCGCAATCAGACCAATTTCCTCAATTGCAGAGTACTTCCAGAGACCAAGCGATCTTACAATTTCAAATGCAATTTTGTGGAATGAATTCTACACAAAATAGCAACTCTTTTGTCACAGAATATTTACTTCTTCAGAAATGCGAAATGCCTCTTGGTATTTTGGCAGACAATGATTCAGTATGGTATATTTCAACCAAGTTGGGTCATCTTGGCAAATTAAATACTATGGATAAAAATATTCAGGAATTTACAATTCCTGTCTGGGATAGTCGATCAAGGCCGACTGATATTTCACAAACATGGGACATAAAATCGGACTCGAAAGGAAACATCTGGTTTACTGATGAAAAACAAAATGGAATATGGAGATATGAACAAGATATCAATAGTTTTAGCTTCTTTCCTATTCCGGAACGTCCTTCAGCATTTGGAACTATCTATCCTGTTTCAATAGTATTCAACGAAGATGATATTTATCTTGCCGGAATTCGATCAAAATCCCTTTGGTTTGCAAATGTATCAGATCTGAAAAACAATTCGTCTGAAGGTATATCAAATATTTCTCTGCCATTATCTTCATTCAAAGGAATAGATCCAGATCTTGTCAGCACTGGTTCAATCGAAATAGACAAGGATCGTAATGTCCTCTGGATTTCGGTACTTGCGTTTGCTGTTAAAGGTCAGTTATTCAAGTTTGATATATCTTCAAGAACTTTTACAACCTATGATCTACCACCACACCTTGATTCACCAGTAGGTATCGCTATTGATAAAAAGGGAAATCCTTGGGTCACCGATCATGGCACTAGCATATTTTTCATGGTAAATTCAACAAACGGCAAAGTTACCGAATATAGTACATCACCACTCCTCATCAGCTCTGCTAATGGTCCAAATGTTTCCGGTGATACACTACCATATTGGATAAAGATGGATCCAGCAGGAAATTTATGGTTCAACGAACATGTTGGTAACAAGCTTGCAAGATTCAATAATACAGATGGGACACTTGTTGAATATAGGATACCTACGCAAAATAAATTCATGCCACCCGGGATTTCTAATACTCTTCAGTTTTCGATAGGAAAAAATAACCAAATATGGTTCTCAGAATGGACAGAAAATAAACTAGGCATGTTAAATGGTTCAAAGGCTCTCCCATTTGTTGTAGACACTAGCACTACGGAGTATACTGCAAAGAAAGGTGAGACTATTGAAATCCCTCTTGTAATTTCGGCCATTGATAAAGTCAATATCAAGATGATAGCATCATCAACATTCACCAAAACTGGAAGCTTTGGCAATTCAACATTTTCATTTAGCCAGGAATCTTTTTCAATGAATTCAGGAGAGACAAAGAATATTACATTTTTAGTTACTCCTTCAAATGATCTTGCAATAGGCGATTATACTATAATGATTGGGGCAGAAAATAATGAAGTATCGTACCTGGATTCAATAAAAGTACATATTTCTTAACCTAATTTACCTGTTCAAGAGCTTCAATCCCCGGCATTTTATCCCCCGCCAAAAATCTCAAACTCGCCCCACCTCCGGTAGACAGATGAGATACTTCACTTTCTGATACGCCTGATTTTTTCAGGGCCGCAATTGTGTCCCCACCACCGACAAGCGTCATCGCTCCTCTCCAAAATGCAAGAGCCATACTCCTGGCTACATTCATAGTTCCGCTTGCAAATTGTCCTACTTCAAACAACCCCATAGGTCCATTCCAAAAAATAGTACCAAAGCCATTTCCACCTATTTCTGAAGAATAAATCCTAGAAGTTTCGATGCCAATATCAAATCCACTCATTCCATTTGGTATATCGCCAGTTACAGTAGAATATGAGTTCTCCTCAGAAGAAACAATATGATCTACTGGAAGTAATATCTTCTCACCATAAGAAGAAAGTGCGTTTTTTACCCAATCAAAATGTTCCTCATCAAATAACGAATTACCAATGTTAAATCCCTTCGCCTTAAGAAATGTATAAGCTGCGCCTCCTCCTACCAGTAATTTGTCTGCCTTTGGGAGTAAATTTTCCAAGGCACCAATTTTATCCTTAATCTTAGAACCGCCTACTACCAAGGTAAATGGCTTTCTTGGATTATATCTTATCATGGAAAGATATTCTATCTCTTTTTTTAAACTAAACCCTGCTAAACGGATGTCGAAATTTCTTACAGCTCCATATGTAGAAGAATGTTTTCTATGAGAAGTGCTAAAAGCATCATTTACGTATATATCGGCCAAGGAGGATATAGATTTTGAAAACTCGGGGTCATTATTCTGCTCTTCAGCATAATATCTCAAGTTCTCCAATAGCAAAATGTTCCCAAGCCCAAGTTTCTCTATCTTGCTATTTACTTGGGTACCTATGCAATCTTGGACAAAGTCAACATTTCGGTTAAGTATTTCTTGCAATCTTGTTGCTACTGGGGCTAGAGAATTATTATTATTACGTAATGCAGGTCTACCTAAATGAGAAGCCAATATTACTTTGGCCCCTCTTTTCACAAGATACTCTATAGTTGGAATTGCACTTCTTATTCTATAGTCTTCAGCAACAGCTCCGTCGCTAACCGTTACGTTAAAGTCTACTCTGACTAGAACTTTCTTTCCATAATATTGAATATCATCAAGGTCTGATATAGATCTAAGCAACTATTTACTACTAAGGATTTTATATGATAGTAGGATAAACTTTTCTCCCTACATCAAAACCTGCTAATTCATTATACTATCTTTTATCTGTCTATGTGTAAGGATTATTGTCTGACTTTCGGATTTCAATTGTGACTCTATCCCCCACTCGGATTCCTATATCTTCATACTCCCTGACGCTTACCTTGAATGTAGGAGAATCACTAGCGCCTCCGCCCGTCATCATTCTTGAAATATTTCCCATTGCCTTTGGAAGGTTCTTCATCATGTCTTCCGGAGACGAGAATGCCATAACGTTTGAGCCAAATGGATTTGTTGGTTTGTCAGTTTTGTAATCATTAGGATCACTAAAACCAACGTATACGTAAGGACTTCCATCCTGTGCCGCTTCTATGCGTGCAACAACAAAGTCTTTTTTCATACTTGCCATATTACTTCTTGTCCTAAAGGATATAATTGCTTTTCCCTATTGAAGTGTGCAAATCACACAGGATTTCATCTCAAAACATTTACCAAAGTCAGGAACTCTAGCGCCAATTTGTAACCATTACATTTGCGCAATAGTGGATTCAATGATATCGAGTAAATTTGAGTACTAGTTATTCTAGTTAGATTTCTTGCTTAATTCAGTTATTCTAACACTTATTGGACAGCCTAATTTGCTTGATGCAACCTTAAAGCCGCGTTTAGCAAGCTCTAAATTTTCTTTTGAAACAAATGCTTCAAATATTGATTGTTCTGGCTTTACCCTTGCAGCAAGACCAGTAGCCTTACCAAAAGCTCTCCTCATTCCTTCCTGTAATCTGTCTGCTCCAGCAGTTGCAATCATTTTATTTTCACGTAAGACTAAATGAGGATAAACTGTAAGCCTAGAAAAGAAACTCAAGTCACCGGCTTGAGCCATTGACTTGTTTGCCGCAAGCCTTGCAGCTTCTAGTGCGTTGTGCCTAATTTGCATTTTTTCGCTAACAATTAGTTCAAGTTTATAATCATAATCTTGTTTGGATTGGCCTGATGAAAACCTTGCAATTTTTAACTGAGGTTTTCCAGAAATATATTCTCTCCTAACATACGGCATTCCCTTTGTTTCTCGGTAATTAACGCCTTTCACAATTCATCACTTGTTTTAATACTTAAATCCCTCTTTCAGAGTGATTTAATCGTTATGTCTTCAGAAGCAGATCAAAACAGTGAATTCCAAAACGTCATTGAGGGATTTCTAACCAAGAAATGCTTGATAAAGATAATTGATACAAGATCTCAAGATCAGCTTCGAACCAAAGGATATGGAGATAAAGAAGACAATGATTATTTTCTTGAAACCTATGAAGCACTTTACCTCATTTACCTCAACAAACTGGTCATTACGAACGGTAGTATAGATAACTTTGGCAGTTTACTAAAACAGGCATTAAAATACGATAAGGAAATAGTTACTAAATTTCTTGTCTATAGAGACTTAAGAAGTAGGGGATATGTTGTAAAAGAAGGATTTGGATTTGGTGCTGATTTTAGAGTTTACGAAAGAGGAGGCTATGAAAAGAAACGTGCAAAACTCGTAGTGTTTTGCATTAATGAAGGCATTAATGTGAAAGTCGGAGAGCTTTCAAAAAATGTACGTGAAATTGAAACAATGGGAAAAAATGCGATTGCTGCTGTGGTTGAAAGACGTGGTGAAGTTATCTATTATAAGCTCACGAATATGAAATTTAATGAGAACAAGAAACAGGAGTCAAGTTTAACTTTGCAGGAAAGAAAATAGTTAATAAACTAGCCAGGAAAATGTTAAATGCAGAGTGCCATTCAAAGAGATCTACTGTCAAGATTGCAAGATAATTTTGGCTAGATATAATGAAGACTATTTCTCCG
>JACMIO010000078.1 GCA_014381105.1 bacterium
AACCAGAAAATCGAATTAGATCTTTCTATTTCTTATGTTCCATTAGAAGAATTGTTACAACGCAGCGATTTTGTTTGTATTCATGTATCACTAAGCAAATCAAGTTTTCATATGATCGATGAGTCAAAGATTAAGCTAATGAAAAATACAGCCTTTCTCATAAATACCTCAAGGGGTAAAGTCGTAAATGAACAGCATTTGATCAAAGCGCTTAAAGATAAACAGATAGCTGGAGTTGGATTGGATGTGTATGAAGATGAACCAATTTCAACATCTAATCCATTGATCCACTTGCCACAAACCGTGTTGTTACCACATATAGGCAGTGCTACTTTTCGAACACGATCCAAGATGGCAGAAGTTTCTGCCAACAACATTGTAAACTCTCTTATTGGAAAGGGAACAGTTTATAAAATAAAATAAGATAACCTTGTTAAGTCTAAGGGATTATTTAAGAACCCTTATGTTTTCTATAATCCACCTTTCTTTCATGCTCTTCTCTAACATGGTGCAGTCTATCCTTCTCATGAATAAACTCCTTTCTGCAATCATGGCATTTGACAATAGGATAATGGTGAATTTGTCTCATATGACTTATCAACTCTTCATGCGTATTGAATTTCAGCTGATCGATTTCACAAAGAAATTTTGAGCGGTGGAAAAACCCCATTACCATAATTTCAGATTTCAAGTAATAAAACTTTCTTGCATACCAATAGATTCTCCATATACTGACTTGTTATATTCTATTTGCTCCACTTAAACGAGGGAGGCTATTGAAAGTCAGTCAGACAAGTGGTTAGTTGAAAACTATACTTGTAATTTTTATAATAGTTAAGGTAAATTCCAATCATGATAAGGCAAATTTCCATGGAAATGGTAGTAGTAATGACACTTCTAATCGCAATTACTACTTGTATATTGATTTACGCTAGTAATACCAATGATCACAATCTACATGCTCAAACCGCTGCGCTTGATAACAAGACATTGTTCGTTACTGGTTCTGCAACAACCCAAACAAAACCCGACAAGGTCATTGTATCACTAGGTGTAGAAACAACAAATGCCAAAGCGAAAACTGCATTGGCCACAAATTCTGAATTAATGAATAAGATTATCAATGCATTAAAAATAGCAGGAGTCAGTGAGAATGAAACAAGCACATCATCATTCACAATAACTCCAAATCGCGATTACACCATAGACAAAAACCAAGGTAAATTGGTTGGATTTACAGTTAGCAATTCAATACAGATAGATAGCTACAACGTCAATGACTCGTCGGAATGGATTGATATCTCGGTTTCATCAGGTGCTAATAATGTTAACAACATATACTTTAGCGTGTCAGATAAGAAACTTGAAGGAATTAAGAACGAGTTATTAAAAGAAGCTATAGGCAATGCAAGAGAGAAAGCTGATATTGCAGCTTCGGCATTAGGACTTAAAATAGCTGGAATAAGGACAGTAAATATTGATCAGGCCACCCCATTTTTTACCGGACCAACACTATATGCTGCTGAATCATCTAAAATTGATGGAGTTTCGGCACCAACTCCAATAATAGCCGGTGAACAACAGATATCAATGAGCGTTAGCATCATCTTTCTTTTGGGATAATGATTTATGGTCACCTTTCTGATGAAATGAAACGCAAGAATGGAATCAAGCCTAAATATATATAGAATGCTTTACAACTTCTAACTTAATTAAGGATGTCGAAATATTATAAGACCCCACGTTTTCCGACTACTAGTAAGCTAAAAATTGCTGCGGCAGTTATAACCGTAATTATAATCATAGTTGTACTAGCTGAGTCAATCGCAATTGTTGAAGCAGGTCATCGCGGTGTTGTCCTTTATCTTGGAGCAGTTGAAAATAGGGTATTAGGAGAAGGTGTACATTTCGTTACACCTTTTGTTGAACAGGTTGTCTCGATGGAGGTAAGAACTCAAAAATTCCAAGCAGAAGCAACTGCAGCTTCGAACGATCTGCAAGAAGTTCAGAGTGTTATTGCAGTAAACTACAGAATCGATCCACAACAGACGAATGAGATCTACCAAAATTTGGGTGTTAACTATCAAGATCGTGTAATATCCCCAACTATACAAGAATCGGTAAAGGCTAGTGTAGCCAAATTTAATGCTGAAGAATTAATCACAAAGAGAGAAACGGCAAAAAGTGTAATTGCTGATGCGATTAGAAGTACACTTTCGAGAGATAATATCGAGGTACAAAATGTCTTCATCACTGATTTTAAATTTTCAGATGCTTTTGCTACTCAAATAGAACAAAAAGTAGTTGCATTTCAAAAGTTTCTTACTGAACAAAATAATCTAAGGGCCATTGAGGTTGTTGCAAATCAAACCGTAGCACAGGCTGAAGGAGCGGCAAGAGCAAATGCTGCCAAGGCAAGTGGTGAATCTGAAGCAATAAAGATTATCACTCTACAATTAAGAGAAAGCCCAGAATACCTTGAGTGGCAGGCCATTACAAAATGGAATGGACAAATGCCATATGCAGTCGGTAGCAGTGGGGTTCCATTCTTCCAATTGCCAATACCACAAGGACTGAATCAAACGCGTTAATTCAAATTTTGTTTGGAAAATAATCATCACGTAATAGTATTCGGAACCAAATATGCAATATTTTAAAAGCTAGCAGAATCAATTGACATTGTTCTTGCAATGAGTATTGATATGATACAATATAGAAATTTGAAATGTAATAATTTAGCGCATCCGACTAATACTTCTACTGGTAGTTTCGGTTTTCATTAATCGGTAATGGCCCACTAGTGGAAATATGATTGGATACCTTAAGTAATATTGGTAGTAACAAAATATAAAATGATATAACACTATCTAAACAAATTATAATATTACCATACTACCCGATTGTTGGAACATTCTATTTTTGTATAAAGGCATCCATACCTGAAAGTTTGTAATTCAGAAACAGGATGAAGACTGCAATAAGACCCATTGTTCCAAATCCAGTTGCAAACTCGAAGACCTGCTTCGTTGTTACCATTCAGCATTCTTACTTCTATCTTTTATTTATCGATTTACAGTAAGTTACTATAAGAATGACCAAAACATTTGGATGATGCGATTACATGTGCCTAATAATTACTCTATTTCTTTAGAATACAAAACGTGGGATATCTTGGCATTGAAGATATTACCATCAGGTGGAACCCTTGTAGAACGTTAAGGTGATTGCGTTGCTCCATTGTTATAAAATAATCGCATATAACAAATTATTTGTTTAAATTCTCATTCTGATATTCTTGGCAAATTTCTACAATCAAGAGCAAAATATACGAATATCTATCTAGTGCCAGAA
>JACMIO010000013.1 GCA_014381105.1 bacterium
AAACATAACCACCTCAGAATCGGTTTGTTCCAATAGAATATCGATCTGCTTTCCAAATGTCGCGAGGTTGCCAATTCCAGCGTAACGAATAAAAACAATATCACTTTGTTCAAAATATCCGGAAATCATAGTCACATATTCATCCGGGCAATTATCGAGAAGGAAGAAAATTTTCGCTGATTTTTTTCCCAAAGATTTTTTCAAGGTCTTGATACCTGTCTCTGTTAATTTTAACTTATTGTCGGCATGAATGAAAGGAGACTTCGATACTCCTGGATAAATCCTGTATGCTATGGTTATTTGATAATTTTTCAAGGGCTATCTGAAGCGTTTCAGTTCGAAGATAAATGGAAAAAACGATCCAGCAGTTATAGGGTTGGTGAAATCATTTAGTAATGTATTCATTCAATAATTTCACTTTTTCCTCTTTACCTTCCTTTGACAATAGGATCCCCACCTGATACTTACCTTCCGGCAGTGTTTTCTTGTCAATCCTCGTAAAGAAACCGCTTCCGTCATAGTTAAATCCGTTTTTAAAATAATCGGTAACATCTTTTCTTATTTGTGATTCTGTGTCGGCTATGAAGACATTACTATCTGACTTCAATACAATTTTTATGGAATACCCTGCGAAGTCAGATTTCGCAGGCACTGCCCATCCAGACACCGCGTAATGGTCATCTTCTTCTTTGAGATTTTCAATTCGACCATTAAAATCTTCAACAACAGGCATTTCAGCTTTCCTGGGAATAAAAAATGCGATTGTTTTAATATTGATTGTTTTATCAGTTACAGAAATGAGTTTCTCATTGTTGGCCGTAAATTCTTCAATGGCTATCGTATAAGAATCTTTCACAATGTTGTCATTAGAAAAAATTGTGGAAAACCCACTGAGCAGAAGTTTTGGATCTTTAAAGTGATCTGCAACATCCTGCCGGCGACCCTTCTGTGTCGAAATTCGATAGGTTCTTGTCGATGACATTAGAAGGATGTTCGTATTGGAAGAACTGGAGTTTTCATTTTTAATTGCCGCCCATCCGCGAATGCTCACATCGGTGTCACCGTTTTCTACTAACTCAATTGTGTGCAACAGATTTTCCGCGTTTTTGCCGGGCGGCAGGTGCGTTATACTGTCTATCCTTGCCATTGTCGGAATGACAACTTCATGATCGGAATAGTAAACAGATTCGAATTCTTTATCTTTTTTTATTCTTACTCCTATCTGATAGATGCCTGGTGTGAGACTACTCTTCGTGACGGTGGCAGAGAATCCCGACTGGCCCAGATCTTTTCTTCGAAAATAATCCTGTAAATCAGGTCTTGGCGTTTGCTCTGTTAACAACTCATATTCATTCTCAATCGATCGCAATAGAATTGTTGTGGTGGTCACGGAGTTATCTTTATCGGTAGCAAATGCCCAACCGCCAATCTTTACGAAGGCTGAGTGCCTGTTGACACTTTCCAGCGTAATTCGTATGCTGTCGTTGTAGTGTAAAGGTGATTTGAAATCAGATGGTTGATATTTCTTAAAGAGTTCCAGGACTTGCACACTGTCTTCTGCAGTTATGGTATTTAGTGAATCTTCGCCAATTTGATAATGAGAAGTAACCAGAAGCGCCTGGCCATCAAAGCCTTTCTCCCCGTCAACCGGAGCAAGCCTGATTTTTTTAACGTTAGTATTAAGCAGTCCATTCGTACGCATCAATAGATTGAATTCTTCATTTGTATCAATGTACTTGTTGATTATTACTCCGCCGGAAATGATCGTCGTTACAGCACGATATGTATACGAATCACCATTCTCTAGAGTGAAAGTGATGGAGAGCTGGGGTGGGCGAAAAAACAACCTTTTGATCTTGCCCCAGAGGGTATAGTTTATTTGAAATTTTGAAAATTGCAGCGTTGTCGTGGTAGGAATAGAGATCTCTTCGCCCAGCTTAAACTTTTTAACAACGCGTTCTTTTACAATTATTGGTTTTGCTAAAGTATTTTTTTCAAGAAGTAACTGGTTTTTGAGAAACGTTTTGATGTGATAGTTTCCAAGAATGGCGAGCTTGGTGCGGCCTTCATCGAAGAAAGGATATCGATCGTCTATGCTGCTAAGAGAGAACAACAGGTAGTCAGGTTTATTAGCTGAATTTAGTTTGATGTTATTAAGGCTGTCCAGAAATCCATTGTATGCAGAATAGGACTGGATAACTGGTCTTGGGTTGTAATTGAGTCTATGAAAATAAACTTCTGAAATTTCTGCCGGCACTATATCAATTGAAAGATCGCCAACTGCATTTTTTAATTGATCGTTTTGAATAACATTCGGACCATCAATTGTATAATTACTTACGTCTGAGAAATATTTTTTTATTTCTCCGTACTTAATTGGAATTATAGACAGGGTTACAATTCTTGTAACAGGTTTGAAACTTCCGGGTAAGGAATTCATTGCCCACAGAGAGATAGCCAGTACAATCCAACAATAAGCTAATACTAATTTTTTATGGGCTCCTTTTGGGATAAACAGATACAACAATGCCGCTACAAACAATATTCCTCTGAAAAAATAGTAATTGTGACCGTCACCTCGTACAAATCCGTTTTTAAAAAGAACAAATGAAAATAAGCCCAGTACTGCATAAATAAAAAACTCATCAAGACTTTCAATAAATTGTTTTCTCAAAAAAGATTGCACTAGCCGGAATAGTGCAAGAATGACCAGGAGTAGCACTATGAATGTGCCCGCAATAAGGAATGGAATCAAGCTGGGATCGCCGACGAGATACATAGCGTCGTTGTATGCGTTGATCATTTGAAGACTGCCTATGATATATCCAGTAAAATCAACTTTTAGAAAGAGTGTGCTAAAAGCAAGAGATATTGAAAAGGATAAAATGATTAGGATCGATTGTTTTAA
>JACMIO010000079.1 GCA_014381105.1 bacterium
AGTCTGAAGTAAGGATATTAATATACGTCATATTCTGACCCATCAAGTCTGTTAATGCTTCCAGTTTGCTAGAGGGATTCCCAGATGTCGTAGCATTTGTCAAATTGCCAACCGATGCCGCTGTAGCATTTGTCAAATTGGCAGAAGCTGGTACTGCCAATGTAATATTAGTTGTCAGGTTTGCCAAGGGCAACAATATACTTGAGGAATTTATTGTACCTTCAATTAAATTGCCATCAATGACTCCTGAGGGATCTGTTGAGTTTAATAATGAAACAAGGATTTGTCCGTTCTCTGTAGAATCACCTTTGTATAGAAATGCCCCTGTAACCTTATCTAGAGATGTTACATTTATCTGATACTTGAGATTATCATCGTTACCACCTACAAGAGCACTTCCATAGGATTCACTGAAAATAGGAGGCACTTCGTGTTCTCCAGCCAAGTCTGTTCTAAAACCAATCTGTGCAAAAGCAAAATTACTCATCAATACAAACGTCCAAATAGCTAAACTGACAGGTATTGAATATCTTAAGTTATTCATACTTAATGTTTATTTAGCCCTTATAAAAAAATTATGAAATGCAATAATATGTGAGTATAAATAGCATGGATAGACTTCGAAAATTCCGATAACTAGAAAATACTAATGGAAGTGGATTTGCACCAGGATATTACTATTTTTAGTAAATTACTTACTAGGTTGGATTCAATAGTTTTGAACAGACGCGTAGAGTATTGAACACTGTAATGTGAATTACTAATTACTCATTCCTAACATTTGTTTTATTGAGTCAACTAATCCATCCGCATATCCAATAGATAATACAGCCAACTCCTTTTTGCCTTGCCTGAAGAATTGGATTGCATCATCCAGATATAATTCTGCATTCTCCAGTAATTCTAGTTGAATATTCTCGTTCTTTCTGGAAACTAATGATTCTCTTAATTGTTTGATTTCATTTCTAATCATTGGCTCATATTTATTTAACATATGATCCGAGATGCTCTTTATCTTCGCCGTATTATCATCAGGTCTATCAATTATTTCAGTCAAATTCAATATCGCATCCTCTTCTGTAAAATGAAGCTTGGAAGGAAATATGATGGCATGGGGCCCTTCTCCGTAATCTATGCCCAATAGGGATTTAATTTTGCCACTGACTATTCTTTGCCTATCCGTGCCAATTCTTGAAAGAACAATTAAAAATGAATCCTCTGAAACAAATTCGTACTTGATGTCTTTCTCTACCTCAAGTAGTCTTGAGATTGCATCATTTGGTTTCATGAAAAAAACGGATTCATCTTCATCCTGTCTATATTCAGTTAGTATGATGGTATGGCAATTCAAATTCAGGTTGTTAAAGATTGTCGTATAAACACTCAATGCTGACTGTCTTTCTTCCATCATAGTAACTAGTTTTCCTATCTTGTAGATTTGTAATCCCGATTCCCCTACGAGCGATGTAACTCCTGAAGCGGCATGTATGACCTTGACATTAATATCATTTCTAACGGCTCTTATTCTCAATTCTGTAAAAGTTGTCGCTATAGTTGGGTCTCCATAACTTACCAATCCAATATTCAATGTCTTTGACTCATCTAATATTTGTCTACCATCTTCCACAAACCACCTTTTTACAAATTCTATTTTTTTTCCTGGTTCCAGTGTTGACTTAAGAATTTGGATAAAATTGTCCGAAATAGGCGATGTGAATTTTTCAATGTAAATTCTATCGCATTTTTTAAGTATGTCAATTGAATTACACATTTCAAAAGTGTCATAAATTCCAGCACCGACTAAATACAACATATCAGTATTTCATTTGGTACTCAAATCCCTCTTATTATGGTGTAGCCTTGAAGTATGAAAAAGCGCCCTATTGTAAATTTCAATGCTAGTTAGATATGACTGTATTTCCACTCTTTCGTCCTTAGAATGTGACACATGAGGTTCACCGGGTCCGTACGTTACCATAGGGATCTTCAGGGAATTTCCTAATACGTTCATATCTCCAGTACCTGTTTTCCTTAAAAGTACTGGACGCACCTTGCCAATATCTAATATTGAGAGAGACAGTGCCCTAACTATTGGGGATGAATGGTCAGCTTCAAAAGGTTCTGTCATATCCTCGATTCGATAAGTAATTTTCGCCTTCCGTAGTTCAGAAATATTTTTTATAGAATTATCCAAGGCATCAAGCACATCTTGACATTTAACACCATTTGGTACTCTGATGTCAATCGTTATCTTACACTTTTGTGGCGTAACATTATGACTCGAACCTCCAGAAATTTCTGTGAGACTGAGACTAACTGATTCACTTTTTTTATCAGTTTTATTATATTTTGATGATATTTCGTTACTAAGTAACTTCCACACCTCATATACCTCCTCAATAGAATTTCTTGACAGCCAGGGAGCACTAGCGTGAGCACTATCAAGTACATCACATGTAAGTCTTAACGCAAGTCTTCCCTTGTATGATATAGTAATTTTGTCAATTCCACTTGGTTCTCCAAATATTGCATAATCGACAGACAATTTATTCTTAACCAACTCCTTAATACCAGTAGCGTTCCCTTCTTCATCAACAACTCCTGCAAATATTATCGTTCCACTCTGCTTGAATTCCGAGCAGGCAAGAAGCATGGCTAGGAGAGGTGCTTTAGCATCGGACGCCCCTCTACCAAAAAGGTATCCTGATTCTACTCTAACCGGTATTTGCCCTGGCACGGTGTCCATATGTCCACATAAAAGAATTCTAGGGCTACCGCTTCCCTTAGTTGCGATTACATTACCAACGCTATCGATACTTACTTTCTCAAACCCCAGATCATCCAGACATTTTTCCTTAATCAGATTGGCTAATTGTGCCTCTGATCTAGAAGGAGTATATATTTCAAGAGCTTTTTTCAATAATTCAATCGCATATGCTGAAGAGATCAATTTTGCTAATTATTTATTGGATTTTATTAGATGATCTATAATAAGGGATGGGATGTCCACTCCAGTAACCCTAACAGTGTTCTTGAACTCTGTAGTATTGTTTACCTCATGCACAAGAAGTCCATTCTCACCTTCCATCAAATCTACTCCCAAAATCTCGCCCTTCATTGTCTTTGCAGCTTTCAAACAAAGTTCTTCCATTTCGTTTGTAACTTTGCATGCTTCTGCCTTTCCTCCGAGAGCCATATTGGTTTTCCATTCATTATCTCCCGAGTACCTATAGATGGCAGCAACTACTTTGTCTCCTACAACAATACTTCTAATATCCCTGGGAGGTCTTTTTACAAACTCCTCGAAATAAAACACATGATATAATGGATACATGTGTTCCCTATCTTCTATTACTGCTTCAGCCGCCTCTTTATCCTTTAGTAACGCGATCATTCTTCCCCAGCTACCTACCACAGGTTTGATAACCTTTGGGTATCCGTTCTTATTCAGGATACTCATAGCTGATTGATTAGAAAAGGCACAAAATGCTTTTGGGATGGCAATATCTGATTTTGACAATTCCATATGGGTAAACAGTTTATTTCCACACATTATCGCAGTATGTAAAGAATTTATCACCTTTGCGCCAAGGCCCTCAAATGCAGCGGTTGAATGCAAATTATTGTAATAACTCACACATCTTTGTAAGATGATGTCATCACGATAATTCGATTTGTCTTCGTCCAGGTCGATTGAATTTTCTCTACAATTAATGACTGCTAGATTAATATCCTTTTTTTTCGCAGCTTCAATTAGTGATTTTTCTTCCCATCTTAGTTGGTCATAAAGAATGAAAAAAGAAGGTTTGTTGTTATTCCCTTTCACTCTCCCCAATCCTCTCCGACAGATTGTGCAGGTCTTATGGTAAACCCATTACTTGATTTTATTAGTTCGTAACTGGCACCACAGTCAGGACATGTCACAATTTCGTTTTCCATCGCATCATCAGGAATTTTGATTTCTGCGTCACATTCAGTGCATTTTATCATTACTATCTCCTCTACTTTGATACTGCATCGTTAAGTATTTTTCTTTCTAATCTTTCATCAAGATATAGTTCCAAGATATCTCCCATACGTAGTTCCTTCAGACCCTTGGCCATTTTCTCTGCTTCAACTTTTGAAGATTCAAGTCCCAACAAAGACAGAAGATAAGCAGCTCCATTTTTACCGGACAACTCTCCGAACACAATTTTTCTTCTATTGCCAACAAGACGGGGTTCGAGAATTTCATAAGCTGATGGATTTTGCAGAATTGCAGCCAAATGTGTTCCTGCTTTATGTTTATACGCACTTTCTCCGACTATGGGTTTAGATTCAGGAGTCTCAATATGTGTATAACTTACAATAGTTCTTGAAAGGTCCTTCAACATATGTAACCTAAAATCATTAGGCATTCCATAGATGACACTTAGGGCAACTGCCGTTTCTGCTAGAGATGGAATACCCGTTCTTTCACCAAATCCGTCTATGGTAGTATGGATCTGATTCGCTCCTGCTTCGCAACCTGCTAGTGCATTTGCAAGCGCTAGCCCTACATCGTTATGGCAGTGTACATCTAGTGATGAGATTTTCGTGTCGATATTGTCATATATCATCTTAACCAAGTTGTACATTCCCTGTGGACGCATGATTCCTACAGTATCAGGTATGCTAATTCTTTCAATTCCTCGTGAATTCATTTCCTTGCACATTTCAATTAGGAACGATGGGTCTGTCCTACTTGCATCTTCCATAGTAAAACGTGATTTCAATCCATGTGATTTAATAAAATCTGCAACTTCAAGTGCTCTGATTTTTGCTTCTTCTCTTGATATCTTTAGTTTTGTAGATAGGTGTATGTCCGAAATTCCCATATATGTTGCGACCCATGTTGCATTACAGTCAAGTGCGACTTCAACATCAGATTTAAGCGCCCTTACATGGGCCAGTATGTCTGCTTTGAGACCCTGTTTGATTATTGTCTTTGTTGCTTCGAAATGATCATGGGAGACAACCGGGCTTATTTCTATTTGATTTACACCAAACGAGTCCAATAACCAGGCAATCTGTATTCTTTGTTTAATTGTAAAAGACACTCCAGGGTGTTGCTCACCTTCCCGAAGCGTTGAATCCAAGATTGTTATTTCTTTGTTGGATACTATTTGATTATATATGTTCGCAAAATGATTGGGATCATCTGAAATTAGTGACATTTATGCTTAATTAGAACTTATTTCGAATACAATATAAATCTTTTCGGCTCCTATGAAGGGTATCTCATGTCAATGTTCTTAAGATAATGACCGTATCCGTATCTGATACCCCTTCTATTCTTCTTATATCGTCAATACTGCTATTAATCTCGTTTATAGAATTGGATGATAATATCACTGCTATATCATACTGCCCGGTTATTTCATAGATAACCTTGACCCCTGCAATACTCTGGAGTTTCGACGCAACTGAGTTCGTGTCAGTAGTTGAACCTACAGAGAGCAATGTTATAGCGCTGGTTTTCTTGTCCGAATTTTCTTCAATTGTGAACCTGGATATCGAGCCATCATCAATTAGATTCTTAATTCTTCGTCTTATTGCAGATTCAGACAAACCTAGTTCCTTACCTATTTCCACAAATGATTTTCTAGAATCCAATCTGAGGATTTCAAGGATCCGTTGATCAGATTCGTTATCCTTTGACATTCCGCCTCTTCTCCTCGACAGTTAGAATGTCATCCATTATATCAATAGCTCTACTGACCTGCTCTTTCTTCATTACCAAAGGTGGTAGAAGTCGAATTATTGTTCTTCCAGAATATAACATCAGTAAGCCTCTTTTCATCCCGTCCATCAATATATCGCGTACATCAAAACGCGATTCTAATGCAAGCATCATCCCCATACCTCTTACATCTCTTATAATAGGATGTTTTTGCTTTAATTCAATAAGTTTGTTCTTAAAATACGTACCCGTATCGGAGGCTTTTGTTACCAGATCTTCTCTAATTATCGTGTCTATGGTGGCATTTCCAGCTGAACATGCAATGGGATTTCCGGCAAAAGTTGAAGAATGTTCTCCGAGGTTCATACAGTTGGCTATTTCTTCCTTTACAAATGTTACACCTGCCGGGACACCTGAAGCAATACCCTTTGCTATACACATAATATCTGGTACGGCATTCCAATTCTGACCTGCCCACATCTTACCGGTTCTTCCAAGTCCAGTTTGAATTTCATCAAAGATAAGTACTAAATTTTTCTCAGTACATAGATCCCTAACTGCCTTTACATAACCTTCTGGGGGCATTATTATTCCCGATTCTCCCTGAATGGGTTCTAAAATTACAGTTCCAGTGCTTTCATCTATTGCGTCTGTAAGTGACTGTATATCCCCAAACGGAACAAATTTTACTCCCTCTAGTAGAGGATTAAAGGATTTACGATATTTAGCATTATAGGTCACAGACAATGCTCCAAAAGTCTTTCCATGATAACCACCAAACATGGAGATAATCCCAGTTTTTTGCGTATATTTTCGTGAGAATTTTAAAGCAGCTTCGATTGACTCAGCCCCACTATTACTGAAGAAAATTCTCTCCAGCTTCTCAGGCGCAATAGATTTTAACTTTGAAAGAAATTGAAGTCTGCTGTCGTTATAAGTAGACATATGACATACCATAACTTTATTCATCTGCTCAGTTATTGCCTTTATGACTTCTCTGTTGCAATGTCCTATTATGGCTACCCCATATCCACCCATACAATCGATGTATTCATTCCCATCGCTATCCCATACTGTTGCGTCCTGTGCCCTATGAATAGTAACAGGAAATCTTTGATATAGATTTATCAGAAATGAATCTTCATTGAGAGTCAATTTGAAATCACCGTACAATCTTCATGATTTATTGCACTTGAAATTGGATTAGATACCTTACCTGATGCAATTATCACTTCTTTTGCCCCCAACATTAGGGCTTCTGTACTAGCCAATATCTTTTTTTCCATTCCAAAACCAATTTTTGGCATAGATTCTTTGGCCTGACTGGCAGTTAGACTTTTTACTAATTTATCGTCCAAATGTAAACCATTTACATTAGTCAGAAAAATCACTTTGTCTGCCTTCAAGTTTCCCGCAATGTACGCTGCAGCTCTATCCCCATCAACATTCAAAAATTCATAATTTTCACTTAATGCTATGGGTGATACTACTGGTAAATATCCATTCTCTGTCAGCGTATTTAGGAGTGAGGTTTCAACAGATTGAATTTTTCCGGTATATCCGCCTTCTATGATCATCTTACGTCCTTTTTCATTTAGCACAGTAAGTTTGGTTTTTCGAATCGCCCGCAAGATGCCAGCATCAATACCTGAAATTCCCACCGCCATTATTCCTGCCTCTACCATCATCTTGACAATTATTTTATTAATTTTACCAGACATTACCATTGTATAAATTTCAACTGTTTCCTTATCGGTGAACCTACTTCTAATACCACTGGGAGAAACGATGAATTTCTGCTCTTTCCCAAGTTTTGTGGCCATATTGGTTACTTCGTTACCCCCACCATGTACTAGAACCATTTTTTCATTTAGCGAAATTTTGCGTATGTCTTCAATTATTGATGGATGTAGTTCATAAAGCACACTTCCACCAAACTTTATGACTATCATACCGGTGTCAATGGGGTATATCTTAGTCCACTAGTCTCGTTAAATCCACACATGAGGTTCATATTCTGGATGGCAGAACCAGCCGCCCCTTTCATTAAATTATCGGAGGCAGAAAGTGCCACTATGCGATTCGTATTTTCATCCATGTCAAAACCTACATCACAGAAATTGGACCCTACTACAAATTTAGGATCTGGGAATTTATATAGACCCTTCTTATCCCTTATCAATCTAATAAAAGGTTCTTCTATGTACGAGTTTCTGTAGGCTTTCCATATCTCTATTTCTGACCTTGGTGAATTGAGAAATACATGATTAGTAGTCAATATTCCTCTTACTAAATTTACAGCATGAGGACTCATACTTACCTTAATTTTTTCGCCTGATACGAGACTCAGTTCCTGCTCTATTTCACCAGTATGTCTGTGTTTGGATGGCTTGTAAGGTCTTATTACTCCATATCTCATAGCATGATGAGTACCTGCACTATCATTTGCGCCTGCTCCAGAAGATCCAATTTTACTATCCACAATAATATGACTTGTATCGATAAACTTGTTCTCCATTAAAGGTCTCAGAGCCAATATTGACGTTACCGCCATACATCCAGGACAGGAAACTAATTTTGCATCCTTGATTTCATTTCTACGAATTTCTGGTATTCCATACACAGATTTAGAAAGTAAATCAGGAAATGGATGTTCCCATCCATACCATTTGACATAGTCGTCTGCGTTCTTCAAACGAAAGTCTGCTGATAAATCAACTATTTTAACCCCCGTGCTGTACAAGTCCTTGACGATGTTCAACGCGTTACCATGCGGAACTGATACGAATACCAAATCACATTGATTTACTATTTTGTCCATTTCCATAGGTGAAAAAGTTAGATCAATGAAACCCTTAAGACTAGGATGTATTCTGTGAACATACTCTCCCGCATTCTGTCTAGAAGTTAGA
This sequence comes from bacterium, assembly GCA_014381105.1. GTDB lineage: Archaea > Thermoproteota > Nitrososphaeria > Nitrososphaerales > Nitrososphaeraceae > TA-21. The sequence goes on from JACMIO010000079.1 coordinate 8,614, forward strand.
ACACTTAATTCTACATCCGGGTGTACTACCAACAAACGCAAGAGCTCCCCGCCCACATATCCTGACGCACCAATTACTCCCACTTTAATCAATTTCTTCCCTCACCAAAATTTCTACTATGACATCTTATGAATTTTGTTATCCTTGACAAATGATTTAACCTCTAATCAGATTAATGACACGTATTTGGATTGTAAACCTATTTTGATGACATCTTTACCAAATAATCTGTCATTGCACCCGCAATGTCGGATTTACAGACGGCCGAGGCCCCTCTAAATTCTACAGTATTGTTTACTTCATGTACAAGATAGCCCCTTTCTTTATCTTCCATAAGATCAACACCCAAAATACCCCCGCCGACTGCATTTGACGCTTTAAGCACAATTTCTTTTAATTCTGAAGTCAATGGAGCCATCTCTGTCCGGCCGCCTACAGCCACATTAGTTCTCCACTCGTTTTCTGATGAATGTCTAAAGACTGAAGCAACTATTTGATCTCCTATTACGATGCATCTAATGTCACGTGAAGGACGATCTATTAATTCTTGGAAATAGTAAATTCTTGAAAATGAATTGTCATTTTCCTGCCTTGAATCCAGCATCATGTCCGCCATAGATTGGTCTTTTATTTGGTAAACACCTCTCCCCCAGGAACCAATAATTGGCTTAACTACTAGTGGATATCCTAGTTTTTTCATACATTCTCTTGCTGATTCAGTACTAAAAGCAAAAGTTGTTTTTGGTGTTGGCACATTATTCTTCTTTAGAATCAAAGATGTAATTAGCTTATTTCCACATATTTCGCTTACACTAAATGAATTTACAACCGGTAGACCTATCTGTTCTAAACAATAAGTTAGATGCAATCCCCTGTTATAACTAATCACGCGCTGTAATATTATATCACCAAATCTTGAATCGCTTTTACTCAATTCAGTATCGAATATTAGTGATTTTCCATCTACTAAAGTGGCGTCAAACCCTTTTTGCTGGATATCGTAGTATATTTTTTTTTCTTCAAATCTTAGTTTGTCGTATATTATACATATTCTAACCAACTATTGTCCCCAGTCTTCTCCGACTGACTCAGCTTCCTTCATCTCAACTGTGTCCTCGGTCTTTGATACAATTTCGAAATCAGTGCCACAATCCGGACATGTTATTATTTCTCCAACCATCGAATCCTGTGGAATAGTCAGCTCAGCGCCACAGTCTTTACACTCTTTTTTCATTTCTGTTTTACTCCTTTCCCCTTAGCAGGTAAGTCCTTTGACAACTTATTGGCAATAACTGTTTCCATCCCCCATAACTCTATAAAACCTTTTGCTAGATTTTGATCGAAAATGGAATCTGAGGCATATGTGGCAAGGGTTTGCCTGTAAAGTGAATTCTTTGACTTTCTTCCGACTACCTTAGCGGATCCATTTTGCAATTTCATCCTAACTTTTCCTGTAACTCTAATTTGAGTTGCCTCTATAAACTTATCCAAGTCTTCTCTAAGAGGATCGAACCATAATCCAGAATAGATCAACCAACTCCACTGATCATCAACAATTTGCTTAAATCTCAACTCATGCTTTGTTAGTACAAGTTGTTCCAAATCTTTGTGTGCAGCTAGAATTGTTAGAGCAGCTGGGGCTTCGTATATTTCCCTTGTCTTTATTCCGACGACTCTGTCTTCTATATGATCTATCACTCCTATTCCATGACTACCTGCTTTGGTGTTAAGATATGTAATCATATTGATTAGAGACATCCTTCGATTGTCGACAGCCACAGGTACTCCTCTATCAAATTCTATCTCCAAATACTCCGCAGGAATGTTCTTATTCTTAACTAAGCTGAAAATCTCCTCTGGAGGCTCTATCCAAGGATCTTCTAATTTTCCTGCTTCTATTGCTCGTCCCCATATATTCATGTCTGTACTATAATTCTTGATTTCCTCATTAAGTGGAACATTATTTTTTTTTGCGTATCTTATTTCAAGATCCCTTGTAAGATTCATCTCCCTTATTGGTGCTATAATTTTTATAGTTGGATCAATCGACGACATTGCAATATCGAACCTTACCTGATCGTTTCCCTTACCCGTGCATCCATGGGCAACCGCAATTGCGTCTTCCTGCGCGGCGACCTCCATTATTTTTTCTGCAATTAGGGGACGTGCAAGAGCTGTAGCAAGTGGATATTTTCCTTGGTAAAGTCCATTAGCCTTTATAGATCTACCAACATAATTTTCTACAAATTCTTTCTTGGCATCAATATTAAAGTGCTTTATGGCACCAAGAATCTTTGACTTTTTTCTAATTTCTTCAAAATCATCATTTTGTCCACAGTCAACAGTAGCTGTAATTACCTCCATTTTGTGATTATTTTGGAGATATTTTACACAAACCGAAGTATCCAACCCACCAGAGAAAGCTAATACGGCTTTTTTATTGGACATTGCTAATGCAACGGATATAAGTATAGACTTATATTTTTTTGATTAATCCTGAAAATGTCATTCAAAAAATGAAAACTATTAAAACATACTTGATCAATATCTCCTTATGCATCATGGGTATAATTTTGAGGAAGTAAAGCAAAAGGTAATTTCTGCTTTGTCTCAAAACTACGCAGGTCTATCCGGAGTAGAACTTTCAACAAAAACTAAAATAAATCGAATGACCCTCACAAAATACTTGAATCTGATGCTAACTCAAGGGTTGGTTAGAAAAAAAAAATTGGAACTGTTAATGTATGGTATTTGGACAAAGATGCTCCCCAGATTGAGTTCCCACTAAATATTCACAATTTACAACAAAAATTTTTAGAATGCTTGATTCAGGGAAATGAGTCACAGGCAATAATCATTATTTCGAATTTACTATTTTCAACGATATCAAAAGAGAGAATTCTATTTGATATTATTTTACCAACTTTGAATATATTAAATGACATGTACGACAGAGGGAAAATTAGCGAAAGCGAAAAAATATTGATTTCTACTGTTGCGATTGACCTAGTGCTTATGACAAAATTTGTTTCTACATTTGATACTCCTAAACTGAATGCCTCCTCAATAGTTGTTTCTGGCTCAGAGGAGGCAAATTATTTTGCAAGGATTGCTTCTGTTATCTTGTATTTGATGGGATGGCATTCATTGTATTTGGGGAATGTTGAAAACAAGATAGATCCGTTCTTCGATATTGACATCCAAAGGCTTGTGACTAAAAAGTTAAGGAGTATGAACGGGATGTCAGTAGTCATGATTTTTTCTTTTAACACAAATACATTGAAATTCCTATCAAATACCATCAAGGCTCTAAGGAAGAAAGTTGAAAACGATCTAAAGATAACCATATTTACTAACAATGACTTGTTGCAAGAATCGCAGGGGATGGATGTTGATTATTGTACAACTGATCTAAAGGCACTTATGGATTGGGCAAAACAGGAATACCGCAGTATATCATCTTAATTTCACCTGGTAATCATTTAAGTGGGCCGAAAGGGATTTGAACCCTCGGCCTTTCGATTATCAGTCGAACGCTCCGCCAAGCTGAGCTATCGGCCCATAAATC
>JACMIO010000080.1 GCA_014381105.1 bacterium
ATCTATTGCAAAAGAAATTATTCGTAGGACTAATAAAATCTCGCCGTGGAATAATTGGAGTATCAATTCTTGGTTTCTTGTTGTCATTAACCGCGATAGCAGTACTAGTCATACCCTTTGATTCTTACAGGCTATGGAATGATCCTGATTATTGGATTAATAATCCAAAAACTGCAGCCCCCTTTTGGACTAGTTATTTTGGTTCCAAGGATTTTGAACATGTCTCACTAGATAAAAACAATGCCAAAACAACATCTGAAGTATCAGAAGGGATAAGAGTAGCTAACTTTAGATTCGAAATCAATATTCAGGCAGATGATTTTCCTGATGACTTTATGTTCCTCCACTCAGTCAAATATGGTGAAATACCTCCAGTATTGCAAATTGATATTACCAGACCTGATAACAATACCTTTACCGTTTATTATTCATCCTTACCTACTACAAGTAGTGTAAATAATACTTTTACAGACAGAATCTTTTCTACAAATAATAACATTAAAGAATCACTAAGTCCGTATCAAAGTTTCTTTAATTTTCCAATATTTGGTATTGAACCACAGGTCCTGCTGTTCTCAGATACCAATAATCTTCAAGTTCTGCATGGAACATATCATATATCCCAAAAATTTTTCCTGTTTGATAATTCCAGCAGTATAGAAAATGTTGGTGTTATTCTTGGGGGTAAAGTATTCGGCATTATGGGAACTGACGATCTGCGAAGAGACCTGTTTGTTGGAATCATATGGGGAATCCCAATAGCTTTATTCATAGGTTTAACCGTATCAATATTTTCAATATCTATCGGACTTATCTATGGGGTGGTATCAGGTTACAAAGGAAAGAAAATTGATGAAGGGATGATGCGTATCAATGACATTTTTTATGCCTTCCCAACCTTGATCCTCCTTATTCTAATATCGATTACTTTTGGACGTAGCATTTTTCTGATCATTCTAATCTTGATGACTTTTGGTTGGATGGGGACGGCAAAAGTGATTAGAAGTATCGCATTGCAAATGCGCAATTTTCAGTATGTTGAAGCTGCCAAATTAATGGGGCAGTCAGATGTGAAGGTAATTTTTAAACACATTATACCACAACTGCTTCCACTAACATTTGCAAGCGTGGCAATTTCTGTGCCAGGTGCCATATTAGCTGAAGCTGCTTTGAGTTTTATAGGTCTGGGTGATCCAACTTTGCCGACTTGGGGACAAATGCTCCATGATGCAAATACAGCAGATGCGGCATCGCGGGGGATATGGTGGTGGATTATTCCTCCTGGACTGATGATCGCATTAACGGGATTAGCGTTCTTCTTGATCGGAAATTCGTTAGACGCAATTACAAATCCACTAAGAAAGCAAAATAAGAAAGTATAGTCTTGAACTGAAATTTGATTAGTAGTTTTTCCCAAGATTACGAAAATATTCTTGAAGTAACCATTCAAAAGGTCCTAACCAATTCTATTTGCTACAATGAAATCAACAAAGTAGAAAAGATAAGACCTTTCATTCATTTTTACTATCCATGGAATATATGATTCGTTACTATTTATTATATATCCAAGTTTTTCTACAATTTTTCTTATTTGGATTGAATCAAATTGATCATTGCTATTCTCATTCACAAAATGGTGAGGATCAATCAAAATAAGTTTTCCATTATCTTTGATACAACTATTTATTGAAGCTAATAGTTTGTGCGGATCGACTCTGTCAACAAGATTCAAGGCAACTACGCATTGAAAGAATTTTGATTCAAAGGGTAGATTTATTGCATCCGATACAATAAACTCTAAATTTTTGGTCATAGTATCATACATTATTTTTCTTGCTTCAAGTATGAATGAGAATGATGTGTCTACTCCAAAAACAAATGGTAATCTTTTTGCCAATTCAAATGTGCTTGATCCAAAAGAACAACCAATATCCAAACCGATTCCACTCAAGTCTAGATTCTTCTTTCCTAGCATTTTATAGATATGATCGGGTTCTATTTTCTTTTTCAAAAGAGATAATAGACGATCATCGAAATGGTAATGGTGATGATTATATAAGTAGGCTTTATACAAGATATTGTTCTCCTCATATCTATCATTAGATGTTGGAAAATGAATCTTCGTACCTACTGATCTGAGGAAATCCTTGAGTTTGGATGATTTGGAGTTTATTAGCCACTTACCATATGTTATAATCCTTTGGCGGGCGTATTCATGAAAATTTTGCAATACAATTGGAACACCTTGAATTATTGGATATCGTGAATTGCAAACATTGCATTTAAGAAATCCTTCTATGCATTCATCTCCTACTTCTCGAAGTGATTCTAGTGTTAGGATATTCTTATTACATGGATTATTTACACAGCGTAAATCAGAAATAATTTTTTTCATCATATTTCATTACTCTAAATCTAAATGATTGAGTAAGAATACTTGTTCATTCGTTGTTCATTTTTGAAATAATTGAATACATTTTTGCAAATGAAATATTAC
>JACMIO010000081.1 GCA_014381105.1 bacterium
ACGACGAAGTTGTCAAGATTCATAACGCTTGCATTGATGTTCAGAAAAAAACTGCAAGCCTCCTTTTACCCAATAAGGTGCCTTCAGAAATTTATAACGAAATAATGAAAAACCTTCCTCAAGAGTTGTCCCAACATTTTATGGGTTATGGGGAGAGCGTGAAATTTTTAGGACATGGCGTTGGGCTCCAAATTGACGAACTCCCTGTTATTGCAAATGGTTTCAATGCTCCATTGAAAGAAAATATGGTTATAGCACTTGAACCAAAATGCGGCATTTCAGGTGTTGGAACGGTCGGAGTAGAAGAAACTTATGTAGTTAAATCATCAGGTGCAGTGTGCTTAACAGGCGGCGCAAGAGAGATAATTGTTGTTTAATAAAAAAAGCATCAAAAAAAGACATATCTTCATTTAACAAATGAAAATATGTCTTTTAATTTTATCCCTAATAGCTTCCGAGCTTCTTAGCCAAATTAGTTATATACCTAAAATTTTCTAAGCTGACACTGGATGGAACTGAATGATCAGAAGAAAAAATGTATCCGCCTGACTCTTTCATTTTTGGAATAACGCTTAACATTTCTTCACTAATTGCTTCAACATCATCCCATAAGACTGCATTTATTCCACCATGCAACACGACATCCTTGCCAAACTTCTTCTTAAGTTCTATCGGATTCATACCTGCCTTAACTTCCAATGGATTAATTGCATCTATTCCTATTTCAATTAATTCTGGAACAATTGGATTAATATCTCCACAGGAATGTAAATGTGCCTTTAATCCCTTGCTGTGTGCCCAATCTATAGCTCTTTTATGAACAGGCTTCAAAAATTCTCGATATGTATTTATTGAAAAGAATTGGTTGTTTTTATATCCCATATCATCCGGCCAACGAATACTATCAAATGTGTATCCAGCATCCAAAACCATTTCAAATAATGCAATGTCCATATCTAAATAATGATTAAACATCTCTACGCACCATTCTGGCTCTTCAAACAATGCAATTAGTAATGTTTCAGTCCCAACTGCCCATGAATGGGTAACATCAAATCCAAACCAAAACTCCGCTTGAATCCACTGTCCTTCTTCTTTCCATCCCTTATAATTTTTCTTTAGATTGTCCCAATCAATTCTATCTGGAGATGGCACCATTCTGCTTTTAGCATCTATCCATTTTGTAGAATCAGTAGTGGTAAAATCCAAAAATTCAGGAACAGAGGCTTGGTGCTTCCAATCCTTCATAGTTGCACCCCAACCTGTTGTAAAAATTCTATATTCTTCAGTTTCTTCAATTGTTTTTTCAGGGTATCTCGGACTATTATCAACACCAATAGATGCAACCTTATCAATTTCAAAGTAATCTCTAAAGTCAACTCCTGTGGGCATTCCCTCTCTTTGCCATCTTTCAATGGTAGAGGCCCAAGGATCATCAATTATAGGAATTCTATCAGCTTCTTTATGCTGAAACATCCTACTAATTCTTTCATGAGTTGTCATTTTAGTCATAAAAACCC
>JACMIO010000082.1 GCA_014381105.1 bacterium
TCATCCTGCTTTAACTGGGCCACCAATTGAAGTTGCAAACAAATTATGTGAAGGCATGAACGCGAAGTCTGTTGAAATTACTTCCAATAATAGTGGAATTAACAACGTCTTTTATGGTGAAATACCCCAGTCCTTTCATAACGCAATCAAGAATCTTGAAAGACTTGCTATAGAAGATGAACAGGAACTAAAATCTCTTATAGTGGGAACGAATACTGATACGAATTCGAGTTCAACATTATCAAGTTCTTTGAGTTTATTGTGGAATTCGGTGAATGTTCTTAAGAGAAATGCCATTGTGGTTATTGTTTCGGAAAATAACAAGGGATTTGGGGCAATGGCATTAGAGAAATTTGCATACGGGGAAATAAAACTAGAAGACTATAAGAATTCTAACTACCTCGAGGGGTTGGAACATATCATGTTTATCAATGAATTAAGAGAAAAATACAATGTTGCAATACTTTCTTCGTTACCAAAATATTATCTAAAGGAGATATTTGGACTTAAAGTATTTTCGAATATTCAGGAAGCGGCAGAAAAAATACTTGAGATGAATGGAAAAAGTCATAGGATTTCAATTATCCAAGATCCAAATACTGCAATATTCAAAAAGCATGGCTAAATGGAGTATTAGTACAAACTATGTTTCATAGAAACCCAAAGTTAAAATAATTAAAAATCATCTATTTGATAATTTGCAGAGCTGCTTACGAAGAAATGAAGATTATGTCTTCTACAGATGTGGTATAGAAAACCTACATTCGGTAATTGAGATAAACTTAAACTCACTGCCTGAACACTATACAGAGTATTTTTTTGAATCAATTCTAAAAGAATTACCTGAATCATTCATTGTGGCAGAAATTAGTGGTAAAATCATTGGATATGTAATGTGCAAGATTGAATTTGGATTTTCAAATTTCAGGAAATTAGGCTTTGTAAAGAAAGGACATGTAGTTTCCATTGCGATTTTAGAAGAACACCGAGGAAAGAAAGTTGGTTCCATTCTAATGGAGGAAGCAATAAATGGACTTGTATCAAGGCGAACAGAAGAGGTTTATCTCGAGGTAAGAGTGAGCAATTCTGCGGCAATAAAAATGTATGAGAAATTAAATTTTAAGGTGAGATCAAGACTGAAAACTTACTATAGAGATGGCGAAGATGCATTCTTGATGGCATTAGAATTGTCTTGAGTTGAATAATAGTGGTGCAATATTTATCATGAAACAGAACAAAATAATTGGACTAATTTTACTCATAGTACCGTCCTTATTTCTCATTTTCTTTTCATACCTGTTGTTATTTACACATTGGGATATTCTCATGATAAAAACTACTTTGGTAGTCATTGTGGGGATACTAATGACAGTGCTTGTCTGGATGGGTTACACAATGGCTTCAGCTCCCCCAGATAAATGAGTTATAATTAAGTTACCAGTACATCAGATACGATTTGATAAAATCTAGGACCAACCTCTCTCACAACTCTAACATTTCTAATGGTGTGGTTAAATTTACTAAATGATTCTGAAGTATCCATAACTCCATTCTGTATGGCGGTTTTCTTATTGTCAGCTCCTACATGACAAAAATAGTGTATCATACCACTACCGTTTTCAAGCGAACTTACGGCAGCATCTACAAAATCTCTTGCTTTTTCCGGTAAGGGCATCAACACCCGTTTTGCAATTCCCTTAAGGCTTTTGTGTATTTCCTGCTCGGCATCACCAAGAACAGGAATCACATTCCCTGTCAATTTATTTATCTCAATATTCTGTCTGCACATGTCAGTGGCTATTGGGTTTGAATCAATAGAATAAACTTTGGCCGACTTGTTATAGCGGGATATTATGATGGAAAACGTTCCTACGCCTCCGAACATATTCACAATCACTTCATTAGGTTCAGTCAATTTCGCAATCCTCAACCGTTCGGTTGACAGTCTGGGTGAAAAGTAAGTATTGATTACATCTACTTTGAAAGTGCACCCATGTTCCTTATACACAGTAATTGGACTATTTTCTCCAGATATCAATTCCAATTTCCGCAATCTATAATCCCCCTCAATCGCTGATACCTGACAAAATACCGATTTTACTGGCCTAATTTCCTCAATCAATGCATCTGCAATCAATTTTCTTTTAGAGGTTAATGATTCTGGGATTTTGATTATCGCAATAGTTCCGATGATATCAAATGATGATGACAGTTTTTCAAGCTCTGTACTATCAAGTCTTTCTTGCAATAACACCTTAAGCATTTTTGTCATATTTTGACTAATTTCAAGTCCTCATGTAATAGTCTCCAGAGCTCTTTTGTGCCCTATCCAGTCTTCCACCCAGCTTATTTATTCTTGGACGACCGGTGTTTTCATCACGCCTGTATGTAATAGAAAGATTCTCAAGAAACTTGTTCATTCCACTCTCTTTCTTTATTGGAGAACCAGCAAATCCATTTTCCCCCGGATTTCCAGAGAAGATAATCAATGAATCAGCTACCAAATCTATTAGTTGCATATCATGATCAACAATTATTGCGGATTTTCCCTGAGATTTCACAAATCTATGAAGGAATTTTGCAATATTGATCCTATCCTCTACATCTAAAAATGCAGAAGGCTCATCCAATGCATAGATGTCTGCCGGTCTTATTAGGGCGCAACAAACAGCGACCTTTTGTAGTTCTCCACCACTCAATGTATCTACTCTTTTGTCATAAAGTTTTTTGATACCCATTGGTACAACGATCTGCTGTTCCATGGTCGAGCCTTCAATCGGTCCTTGATAAGCCACATTTAATAAAGATTCTATATTGCCATCATATTCATTTTGTAAATATTGTGGCTTGTACGACAAACTAGCCTTAATATCTATTTGTCCACTATCTGCCTTTTCCATGCCCGCTATCATTTTCATAAATGTGGTCTTTCCCAACGCATTGGCTCCGACCATGCCAACTATTTCGCCCTCTCTAATCTCTCCGTGAGAAACATTCAGCTTAAATGATGGAAATGATTTTGTTAAATCAGAAAATTTTGTCAGCGCTCTATCCACAATTAGCTCCTCGTTCTTGTTCGAATCGTCGAACTTGAATGATTTCTCCCTAAATCTGATATTTTCTGCTGGAATGAATCCATCCAAAAAAGCGTTTATACCGACCCTGGTACCTTGGATTGGAGCAACGATTCCATACGCGCCTGGTTCGCCGTATAAGATGTGAATGTAGTCTGAAAGATAGTCAAGAAGAGTTAGGTCATGTTCAACTACCATTACGCTCTTCCCATCATCTGCAAGTTGCTTTATAGTTCTCGCGACAGCTAATCGTTGATAGATATCGTTATATGATGAAGGTTCATCAAAGAAATAATAATCAGCATCTTTGTTGACTGCTATAGCCACTGCCAGACGTTGCAATTCTCCACCACTCAATTCGGAAAGAGAGCGATTAAGTGAGTTATTGAGTGATAGCTGTTGGGTTACCAAATCAATTACTCCTCTTTCGTCATACTTTTTCAAAAGTTCCCGTGCTGTTCCCTTAAATGCTTTGGGAATTAATTGAACCATTTGGGGTTTTATCGATGTGCGTAAATTTCCAGAAGCGATTTTTTCAAAATGAGGCTTCAATTCTGTTCCTTGAAAATTCTTTATTATGTCATCCCATTCTAACTCCGAATCATAATTACCAAAATTTGGTTTTATATTCCCAGATAATATATTCAAAAGTGTGGATTTTCCAATTCCATTTCTTCCCAACAGACCTACTACTGAACCTTTTTTAAGTAAAGGAATGTGGTAAAGCCTGAATGAATTAATGCCATATTGATGGATTTTGTGATCTCCAATTTCTTTTGCCAGATTAACAATTACTATTGCATCAAACGGACACTTTTTAATACAAATTCCACATCCTGTACACAATTCCTCAGAAATAACTGCTTTCCCATCTTCAGGTCTCTGAATAATACACTCTCCGCCCGTTTTGTTCACTGGACAATAAATGATGCATTCCAATCCACACTTCTTCGGCTGACAGAGTTCTTCATCCAATACGGCTACCCTGTGGGTAGAATTAGGGTTCATATGTAACTATAATAGTATTGATGAAATGATCTATTATAATTGTTGAGGCTGCAATGAATTAGTAGATGCTTAGTTTCTCAATAAGTCACTCTTATTATATAGAATTGATTTTCCAGAAATACTAAAAAGTATCGGATTGTGCACAAAATTAGCATGGGTGAACCATACTGCAATGACCCACGATGCCAGAGGAACAGGAGTGGCGAGAGACACAAGGTCCATGTGATAGGAGAAGAACAAGCAAACACCTACCTTGGTGAAAATTATTGCAATGACCCACGATGCCAGAGAAACAGAAATGGACAGAAACACGAAGCCCACACTGAATCAATTATTTCGAATGTAACGGTTGTTGATAAAAGATTTGATACCACTGATGAATATACATACTGTAATGACCCAAGGTGCCAGACAAACAGGGACGGCGAGAGACATGGACAGCACTCTCCTGACAACCCAAATTTTTATTATATTAGATATTTGGGCGGTCACAAAGCATTTCCTACTCCCACCGATACTAAAATGCACTTTTACTACGATAGAGTGGAAATTGACAATCCAAAACTAGTAGTCCCATATAGACATATGCAAAACATCGAAAACACAAATGAAAAGAAAATATCGGCATTGAGAATAATAGTTCTTGGCTTAATTTTTGTTCCACTCGCCATAGTGGGCGCTTTATGGAAAAAGAATCATATCTATACCATCATACGGTTCAGAGATTATTTCGATGATCAGATGATTGTTTTAGATTTCGACCAAAATATCGATTCTGCTCAATCGGTAATTTACAAACGAATGTTGGAATTCCGTAATAGTAAGAAATTCTAAATGTAATTTTGGATGCTATCCAGCTAGGATTAAATTATCCCTTAGTGCTTTACATTATCAAGCCGGCCATAGTAATAGGGTGCGACCCGGTCCCATTCCGAACCCGGAAGTCAAACCTGTTATCGCTGCTGTGTTACTGATCTACGTGAGTGGTTGGGAAGCAGCAGTGCTGGCATTTTAATATCTTGACAATTTAGATTTCTGAACCGTGCATCTTACAGTTTCATCTTTTCTCCAAAGTGCAATTCCGAAAACAATTCCCGTATATTCATGGCTATATTATCAAGAAACTCATATAGAAAGACAAATTCCCTCGGATGCCATATCCTGCACTCAATTAAGCATGCCATGTTTACTACACGAACTGAAACAGTTCTTGTGACTTCAGACTTGAGGGCCTGAAATAAGAAATCCGTAATGCGCTGGTCATTAGTCAATCTCGATGCTAAGATGCTACCACTCCAGCCTGCCTCATTCACTCGCCCTTCAGTCAAACTGTAATACAGGTTTGAGTTTAAGAGATCTTGGTGATTCTGATCGTTTTCTATCAAATCCTGGTTTTGAACAAGACAATAAATGTTATAGAAGGGTCCCATTCTAACAACATCCTCTGATCCTACATAATCTATGCTTCCTGAAAGCATCCGAATAAATCCATCTCTATTCCCCAACCACTTTTCAAAATACGGCTTGTACTTTTGTAGTATATCAGAATCATATCTTCCAATTCTACACTTTATATCATCCAAACCCAATAAATCAATTATTTCTTTAATTTGAAGAATTGGCAAGGATATAATAATTGCTAGTTACTGTATTGCCACTGAATTCGTAGTCATGACGCATTATGACTCGCGATAAATTTGACAATTGTTCTGATACCAAAACCAGTAGCTCCTTTTGGATTATAAGTTTTTTCTTTGGTACCGTCCTGGTTCCAAGCAGTTCCGGCAATATCCAAATGCACCCAAGGAGTATCACCAACGAAGTAGGACAAGAATGCGGCAGCAGTAATAGCTCCTCCACCTCTTCCTCCGATATTTTTTATGTCTGCATTGGAGCTTTTCAACTGTTCTTTGTATTCGTCAAATAGCGGAAGCTCCCATATTTTTTCACCAGTTTGGTTTGAATACTCTAGAATTTTCGTTACCAAATCTCTACTATTTCCTACCAGTGCGGCGACATTCGAACCAAGTGCTACTATGGCAGCACCTGTTAAGGTTGCCATATCAATAATCGCTTGAGGCGCAAATGTTTTTACCGCAAAAGCAAGTGCATCTCCTAGAATTATTCTACCCTCTGCATCAGTGTTTAAAACTTCTACCGTTTTATTGTTGTACATTCTGATAATATCCCCCGGTCGATACGAGTCACCTGAAGGCATGTTCTCTACCGCTGGTATTATACCAATCACATTTGTCTTAAAATCAAGATCAGATATGGCTTTCATTATTCCAATTACATTGCATCCACCACATTTGTCATACTTCATCTCCTCCATCTTTTCAGAAGGCTTGATCGAAATTCCGCCTGTATCAAAGGTAACAGCTTTTCCAACAACAACTATTGGCTTGTCATTTTTTGTAGATCCTGAATACTCTATCACTATTAGCTTAGGAGAGCTAGAACTTCCTCTACCCACTGCCAATATACCTCCAAACCCATACGATTCCATTTCCTCCTTGTCAATTACCCTTACCTTGATCTTTGGATCCGATGATAATTTCTCTGATAAATTTGCAAGAACCTTTGGAGAACAGTCATTTGGTGGCAAGTTACTAATATCCCGAGTGAATATCACTGCATCAGATAACACTGAGGAGTGTTTGATAATATTTTGAATGGCACCCAAGTCATTCCCGGTCAGGATCCTAACTTGATTAAGATCAGTCCTATCTTCATCCTTCTTATAATTACTAAATGAATAATCTGATAATTTGATTCCTTCCACTATCGCCGAGATTTGTTCGTTATCAATGTCTTTGAATGGAACTATTACGAATTCGTCTGTAGCCAACTCTTTTGATTTATTGACTACTTTACCAGTCAGATTCCTTGTTTTTTCCGATTCTAAATTTTTTCTATCTCCCATTCCTAGAAGTAAAACACGTTTAATGCTAGACCCCGCAGTATTATGAATTACACTCATTGAGCCTTCCTTTGCTGTAAATTCTTTTGATTCAACTATCTCTCTTATAATAGGATCAAAATCACTTGTAATATCTGATAACGACAAGGATGAAACCTGATCCGTAAATACATAATTTACTAAGAGTTTGGTTCCCAATGATGAACTGTTATTTTCAGCCTCAATTACAACCATGTTCAAAATCAGAAGTATACTTTATTTTAAAGTATTGAAGGCTTGACTTCTACTAAATTTCAAATTTTGGATTCATACCAAAAGCTCGGTGAAATCAAACAAGCAATTAAATAAAAAGTACAGCAAGAAAATATGGTAGAAAAACTGATAAAATCATTCAAACGTCTATTGTGTTCGAATCCACGTGATTATTGTTATCAATATACAAAATCGATAATTGTGTAAGAATCAAGGATAAGAATCTAGGACATTTATTAAATATCTATAAGTGTGAGTATTGTCAAATCGATGAACAAGAGATATGGTCAATAGAGTTAACATGGTTAATCACAATCTTCTTGATATTCCATCAGAACTTGAAGAATTTATGAAAAATGATACCTACTCCTTGCTTGTCAAGGGTCCTTCAGGATCAGGAAAAACCACACTTTCTCTCACAATTCTACATTCTTTAAAAGCAAAAAACAATTTTTTCTATATTTCTACTAGATCTTCTCCAAAACAAATCTTCGAACACTATCCATGGTTAAGAAAATTCGTAAAGGCACCAAGTAGGGATATTGACAGTCCGGAAGTTGGACAAAATCTTTCAGCTTTTGAAGATGCTCGATTGGACGAGCCTGAATCACTCTTTGAGAGAGTAACTAATCAGTTGATGGACGTCAAGAACCCCGTGATAATAATTGATAGCTGGGATTCTGTTGCTTCATTAATGGACAGAGAAGCTAGGTTAAACAATGAGAGAGTACTTCAGACCTGGAGAGAGCGAGCAAAGGCAAAATTAATTTTTACAACCGAGGAATCAGTGGAATCTAGTCTAGAAAATATCGTTGATGGTGTAGTGGAATTAAATTATGAACTTAAAGATGGCATACGAACTCGAAGTATACTTCTCAAAAAATTAAGGGGAATTCCCATAAAAAGATCGTTATATTTATTTACTCTAAAAGATAGAATCATGCGATGCTTTCATAGCTATGATGCCAGAGATTTCAAAATCATAAATAAGGACAATATTTCAAAAGAAAAAGAATCTCATACGCAAGTATTGCAATCAGGGTATCACGATCTTGATAATTATGTTGGAAGTACTTTACCACAAAATGGATTGATAACTATTGAAAAGGATGATGCAGTATCAAATGATACAATAGTACTATTTTTGAACGATCTTTTACAGAATTTTTCAAGGATGAATTATTCCTTACTTTTAGATTCTACACTAGGAGCAATAGTAACAGTTACGAACAAGTCTAAAAGTAAAAATCAGCAAAAACTCTACTTGATAGATGTACCTGAATTGCAAGAAAAGTTTTCTAAGAATGATCTAAGTAGAAAAAATACTTTCTACAAGTATGTAGATAAAGCGATTTCAGGACGCGAAAACAGAGAAAAAATAGTCGCTATGATGGAATCAGGTTCCATGGCTAGTTTTATTTCAACTACATCTGATATTGATAATTATTGCCGATACATAAAAAGGAAATTTGAACTTTCATTTTTAATTCTAAATTCAAATAATACCCCTGAGAAATATTACTCGTTATCCGACATCCATCTGAAATTTATACTAATTTGTGGAACACTTTTCTTGAAGTGTTCGACACCTGCTTCAGCATTATTCGGGATTAAGGTTGTTAATTCGGTACCTCAGATTCAACTAGATCATGTTTTGTAACTTTATGTTGTATGGTTCTTCGTCAGCGCTTTCTTCTAACGATATTGGAAGCAAATGCATCATTTGTTCATAATAATTTAGGAACGTCGATCCCTTATTTGTAACTTTATAGACCATTTTTGTTCCGTTGCTATGTTCCATTATGAGACCAAAATTCAAAAGGGAATCAATGTAGTTTCTACACTGATCATTACTTAACATCGCTTTGTACATTATTTTTGTCCTGGTTTCTTCTCTTATTGCAGATCTCAGTATTGCCGCTATGACCCCGTACTTACTTCTATTTTTCATTGCCCAATAACTGAAGTTATACAATATAACTGGAGTGAAACTATTAAATAGAAACTTAAATGACTAGATTCAACTACAAAAATATGAATAAAATTTTAATCTATTTATTTATTCCATTCTTGTTCCAGAAAAAAAAACTGCTGAATGTTTGTATAGATTTTCACTAAAAATTCATTTGATTATTATTCTTAACCACAGTTACCACCCTGATCTGTATTATTTTGATTAAGTACACAGTCCGTCATGACTGGTTTTATCTTTTGAAACCTTATTTCTCCCTTATTTATTTTTCCAGAATTCTGCATTGATGTTGCTTTGGATTTCATCAACAAAATATGGTCACTACAAACTAGACCTATCATATACTCTTCGTTGTCTGATAATATGGAAACAATGTGTGAAGGAGGTAGATTACAAATTCGACCTTTGTTCATAATGCAACAACTTTCTGGGACCATATGTAGCCAACAATTCTGCAGCATTAGATGTTATAACCCTTTGTTTGAATGCCTAAAACATTCTTCAATAAAATATTAGTTTTAGATTAACTAAAATAACTAAAACTAGTAAAAAAAATGGAAGTAAATTTTCATACTATTTTACTGTTGACTGTTTAGAATATTCTTAATTTCCTTACATCTTTTTCTTAAGGAAACTGTGGAAATATCTGCTATTACACATACCTCAACTTGGCGCAAAAATTCATTGCAATCCTGTGAAGCGATGTAAATAATAGCTCCTGCAAAAGCACGCGGATTTTTTCCAATTGAAATTCTGCTGTGTTCAACAAGCGAGTAAATTCTTAGAGCTTCTCTTTTTGTTTTTTCTGTAAGTTTTAATCTATTTGAAATTAATGTCACGTAATCGATTCCTTGAATAACAGGGATCTTTAATGATAGTTCTTTTAGGATCAATTTGTAATGTGACATTATTTCCTTGCTTGGAATATTACACACGTTGGCTATGTCTGATATTGTTTTTGGTACTGAAATTTCTCTACAAGCTGCATATATGGAAGCTGCTACAAGCGATACGGTAGATCTTCCTTTTGCTAGTTTTCGAATTGCAGCTTTACGATAAATGTATGCTGCATTTTCCATAACTGCCGGATTAAGATAGAGCTTGTCGCCAAAATTATTAAGGTATTTTAGTGCTTTATCCAAGTTCCTTGAGAGTGAATCATTCAGCTGAGATCTATTATTCCATGTTCTTAATCTTTGAATCGTTTCTTTTTGAACTGGATCAAGCATTTTGCCTCGTCCATCAGTATCATTCAGTCCAATCAGAGTAGAAAGTCCCTTATGACTTATTGTCAACGATTCTGGCATACCTATACGAGATTTATCCTTGTATTCGCCTTTCTCAAAATAAGGCAAATCATTATTATAGATTTTTTCATTTGAAACACAGCCACAAGTACTACAAACATATTCACTTGACTGTACGTCTAAAACAAGAGAATAGCTTTGACATTGATTGCACTGTATTCTATTTGTGGTACTTGATTCAAAGGAATCATTATTCCTAATTTGTTTACTGTTTTCTAAAGCCATCTTTGCTATTTTTAAGCAGATTCTTTTATTATCAATAGTTTTTCTAGAAATCAGAAATTACTAGAGAAATATGCTTAATTATTTAAAATTACTAAAAAAGAATGATTATTAATAGAATTCCGAGGAAAAATCGTATTTTTCTTTCTTAAATAAAAATCTATAAATGTTTTGTTTAGTAAGAAGAATCAATTATGGGTATTATTTTTGTTGAATCTACCCTAGATTGTAAACAAATACTACTAGTATCAAATTTGCTGCGATAAATCTATCTTTTATGCGTTGTTATTCAAATCTGATAAAATTACCAATAGAGATCTTTTTATCGGGATTCAAAATTTTCGGATAGGATCTTGGATTGAATAATGTTCCCTTCAATATATCTTCAGGACAGTATCTAATTCGATGCTGACATGCTGTTGTCAAATTAGATTAATATCATTTATTATCACTTTAATTAGACAAGGATTCTTAGGTAACTGTATTTCCCAACAACGTTCTTTACCTTTAA
>JACMIO010000083.1 GCA_014381105.1 bacterium
AGCTTACGTTAACTGGAAATGCCGGTTCTCCGCCTTTGTTTATTATCTCATTTTCAACGTCATTACAAATTTCGCTCAGAGTCCTGCCGGTGTGATCTTGAGTCCTAGCATATTCTCTAACTTCGGAAGCTATTTTTCCAGCCTTGATATAGTTCTCAAAGTTATCCAACTCTTAAAATTCAAAGTCAAACATATTTAGATATATTGATACCCACATCATTTCTGAATGATTGAATGCATCAGAAATGATATCAAATATGAATAATGACCCGACCAAAGTACAGATACCAGTTGTCTCCGAGATTTTCATTATCTCAAAGTTAAAATTATACTTGGGGTACCGCATTTGCTAAACCGTGAAGTTGGGGCCGTCGTCTAGCATGGTATGATGCCAGCCTTGGGCGCTGGAGGTCGCCGGTTCGAATCCGGCCGACCCCATTGATAATAGTTCCTTCGCTTAGTATCGTCAAAACTAATTACAAATTGCATTCTACTAATTCAGACCCTAACTTGACTAGGAAGAAGTTGATACTTTTTGATTAACCATAACTGGAGTATAATAGTCGGAGTTTATCTTTGAGTCTACTTGCCAATTTCTCGGATATTTTTTTCTGATACTCATCTACTTTAATCGGGTTCTTTTGCGTTAATACAAATGGTCCATATGCATAACTATTGTTGGGAGCAGGTACTTCAGGTTCGGAGGAAGAAATTAGAGAAGAAATGTACGAACTAATACCACTATTGTCTTGATTTTCGCCCATGTTAGATAGGATCTTTCCGATTTTTTCTGGGTCTAATTTTCTATATCCAAAAGGCATATGGGAATTATCGTTAAACTTTACCGGGTCTACATCAACCTTTGCACCAACTATTAGTGGATTTGGCTTGTAAATCGAATCAATCTTGAGCTGCCAAACTTCATTTGGATTGCTAACAATAGCATCATAAAAGTTTCCATTCATTTGTGAGACAGAAACTACAAATTTCCAATTTCTTGCATTTGCAGAGTATCTTTGAAAGAGGTTCGATGCAAGGTTGTTGCCTTCAAGTATATCCAATACGGATTAAATTGAACATACGGTAAATATGAGTTTTTATCTTGCTTGATGACAGATTAGATGAAATCTTTCTGTACTCCAGCATTTGTTCATACATAACAAGACCGGCAAAGGATATCACCATTCTGGTAGAGTGTTAGTTGACTTTACAAAATAATGTGGGAATACTAGCTTACTTCACAAAGTATATCAATCTCTACTACACTGTCAAGGGGAAGGCTATTTGCTCCGATGGCAACTCTAGTATGTTTACCCTTTTCACCAAATATTTCTAGTAAAAAATCTGATGCGCCGTTGATAACTTTGGGATGATCCTTAAAAGAAGGATCACAATTCACATAACCGGTTATTTTAACAAATTTGGAAATACTTTCCAAATTACCAAGGAATTTGTTGATTTGTTCGAGTCCGTTAATAGTACATTGTTTTGAAGCCTGTACTGCATCAGCTATAGAAACCCGGGTAGGGATCTTGCCCTTATATTGTTCTGGCAAAGTTCCCTCTACTAATGGAATTTGGCCGGAAACAAAAATCAAATTCCCGCTCTGAATTACTGGAACGTAGGAACCTATAGGCTGCGGAGGGCTGGATAGCCTGATTCCAATGGATCTTAATTTTTCTTCAATCATTGCGATTAATACATGAAACCGAGTTTTTATTCATTATTCCGATGAAAATCATATGACGACAATCAAAAAAATTAGAAACAATCCAAATACTTTTAAGCACTTAGATTAGGTAATTTGAACATGTCTTCCCACGACGACAAGATTCAATCCGGAGGAGGTTACTTCCATATGAAAGGCGTAGCATGGGGTATATTTGTAATGGGTTTGTCTCTAGTAGTCATCATCATTGCGTATGTAATGTTTGGGCACATTGGACCATCTTTCTCTGCTGAAAGAATTAACGTACAACAGGCCGAGTTGAGACAAGAATATGGTTTACCTGCTCAGGAAGTCATTAGAAATCAGAGTATTTTGCTAACTCCACCCTCTTTAAGGACCTTGAACCAAACTACAGCAAGCGGCTAGGTTTTAGCCAGAAAAATTAGACCATCTTTTCTATTCCTTTGGATCTTGG
>JACMIO010000084.1 GCA_014381105.1 bacterium
TAGAAAATGGGAAAGCAAAAGATGACTGTAGAAGAATTCAAAAAATCAATTGCTGGTGGATTGACTGTAGGAACCATTGACGATGTCGTTGAAGGAATCGCTCAATACATAAACATCGGTGTTAATCATTTCATATTTCATTTTTTGCATATAGACAGTAGCATTCTTAAGGAGTTTTCTAAAGTGATCAAGAAATCTAAAGGATTTTTTTAACATTGTTGTATGTGGTTTTCTAAACAGAATATTTAATTTCATGTTCATCTGATTTTATGCTGATTTGACACTAATTGCATCAAGGGTTGATTCTGATATTGAGACACTCACATCACAGCTGCAACAACTAATTCGGGTCCCAAGCGTCTCTGCAAAAAAACAATTGACAGTGACAAAATGTGCAGAGTTAGTTTTTAAAATCATGTCTGATTCTGGAATATCTTCAGAGTTACTAAAATTACATGGTAATTCAGAACAAGCTTCTCCAATTGTATATGGGGAAGTAAAATCCAAAAGTAATCCAAATGGAAAGACAATTCTATTTTATAACCATTATGATGTACAACCTGCTGAACCCATCGAGCTTTGGCATGATGATCCTTTTAGTGGTAAAATTGACGGGAATTTTATCTATGGAAGAGGCGCTTCTGATGATAAAGGCGAATTAATAACGCGTATCAAGGCAGTAGAATATTTCCTCGACGAAACTGGGGATGTTCCTTGTAATGTAAAGTTCCTAGTTGAAGGTGAAGAGGAAATAGGTAGCACTCATCTTGAACAGTATCTATCGAAGTATCGAGAAAAATTTTCTTGCGATGCTACTATATGGGAATTTGGCTACATAGACGAACACGAAAGACCGATTATCAGTCTTGGAATGAAAGGATTACTTTGCGTGGAATTACATGCAAAGTGTGCAAACGCGGATCTTCATTCCAGTTTGGCAGCGTTGGTTGAAAATCCTGCCTGGCGTCTTGTTCATGCTCTTAAAACCATCCGTGATGAGAATGGTAAAATCAATATCGATAATTGGAATAATGATATTCGAGATTTTTCGCCTGAAGAACTTGAGTGTATCAGACAGGAGGAATTTGACCTCTCAAGTTTTAAAAAGAATTATGGATTAACCCATGTATTCAATGAAGATGATATAGAAGAAACAAAAAAGGCAAACGTCGGAGGTGTAACGTCTAATATTAGTGGGCTGTTCTCAGGCTACATTGGAGAGGGTTCGAAGACCGTCTTGCCTAGTATTGCAATGGCAAAACTTGACTTTAGACTGGTACCTGATATGATGCCTCAGAAACAATTCCAATTGTTAAGGGAACACCTTGATAATAATGGATTCAAAGACATACAGTTGAAATTTTTGAGTGGCGAGCCTGCTTGTAGAATACCGTTAAATGACAACTTTGTAAAATTGGTCGAAGCCTCCGCTGTCGAGGAATTTGGACAAGTTGTCAAGAGTGTTTCTTCTGCTGGAACAGGGCCCATGTGGTATTTTAATAATATTCTGGGATGTCCATGTGTAAGCATTGGTTGCACTTACAAATACAGCAGAATTCATTCTCCAAATGAATTTGTTCGTATAGACTTGCTCAAAAAGACAACAAGATGCATCGGTATTATAATGGAGAAATTTGGCAATACCGCAGCCAAATGACTGACAGTACTTAACTTCTATTCAAATAAATAATAGTGAAATTGATTAATCCAATATAATGACAATGAATTGCCCGCAATGCGGTACATTGATGGTATGGCTAAATGGTTCCATAGTTCACAATCATGACATTGACTACTATGAATGTAGAAATTGCAAAATTAAGCTAAATACCCTACAAGATGGTTCATACGAAATAACTCAACGGGACAACGAACAAGGATTAGAATAAATAAATAAATCTGTAACTCTGACAAAGTCATGAATTTAGATAAGCGAAAGGCATTAAAGGAAAAAATAAAGAAAAGAGATGACATTATTGTTCTTCCTGGCGTATTTGATGCGTTAAGTGCTAGAATAGCACAACATGTTGGATTTGAGGCAATGTTTCAAACAGGATATGGGTCCGCTGCTTCCTTGTTGGGATTGCCAGATTTTGGGTTTTTGAATGCGGGTGAAAATATTGAGAATGCAAGAAGGATAATCAGGGCAGTTGATGTTCCAGTAATAGTCGATGTAGACACTGGATATGGTAACCCGCTTACTGTTTGGAAACTAGTAGGCGATTTAATTGCATATGGCGGAGCTGGAATTTTCCTTGAGGACCAAGTTTGGCCAAAAAGGTGTGGCCATATGCGAGGCAAAGAAGTGATTTCTTCTGAGGATTACATACAAAAGCTTCGAGCAGCAATTGCATCATCCGCCAATAGTGAGTTCACCATTGTAGCAAGAACAGATGCCCGAGCGCCATTAGGTCTTGACGAAGCAATAGAAAGAGGCAAAATGTATTACAAAGAAGGAGCACATGTTGTCTTTGTAGAGGCCCCACAGTCAGAAGAGGAGCTTCGAGAAATTCCAAAGAAAATTGATGCCCCTCTGTTGGCCAACATGATAGAAAATGGGGTTACTCCGACTTTTTCTGCAAATGAGCTTAAATCTATGGGTTATAGCATGGTGGTGTTTCCGCTTTCTGGATTGTACGGATCTGCATTTGCCATGAAGAGAATATTATTGGACCTCAAGAAAAATGGCTCGACGAAAAATTCCAGGGATACAATGCTTGATTTTAATGAATTCAATGAGCTTGTTGAATTATCAAAATTCATGAAAATGGAAGAGAAATACCAGAGCTAACATCCAAAATTGGAATATTCAATTCAACAATCATATTACAAGGGTTCATATTGTTTGCACATGATTCAGTTGAATTGATTTTATTTAATCAGCTTCAGTCGATAAAGGGAAAAATCTGTACTATTGTAAGCTAACTCCTGCAGATAATTTTCAGGTATTTCTGTTGACTGCCTCGAAATTAATTCTAACAAGTACAATTCACCGTATTTGTTTGACGCTAAAAGTTTGGTATTATTATCAGCAAATAGAAATGTTCTTTCTTTTAGCTCAAGCTCCATCCATCCTCTCAAATGTTTGCTACCCATTATTACTGAACCTTCCGCAGTATTAGTATCGTTATTTATCCAATCAATTGCAGACAGTAATGATCTTGATTCAGGTAAAGATATTGAATTATACTGCATAGTTAACGGACCGTAGGGACCTATAAATTGATGAAAGGCTCCGTATATGTTGAGGTAGGAATTATTTGGACTTGCTGCAAAAGCGGAACCCAGGAATATGAAAGGTATGAGAATAATCAAATAATTATTTAATTTCCTGCAGGAAAGTGCAATGCGTCTATTTTCAATCAATGTAATAAATCCATATCCTGAGAACAATGAAAGAAAAATGCTGAATATGACGATCCATCTATCTGGGAGGAACGCGGATGTGTTTGGAAAGATTATCCATGTAAATGAACCAATCGCTGAAATTAAAAGAGGAATTTTGAAAATAATCAATTTGGATCTGATAAAACCCACTATTCCTGAAGGTAACAAAATTGCATTCATTACTAAAAACAGAACAATTAGATTTATCGGATTATAGATTTCATTAATTGAGTTATTAGATCCCACCATTTTTAGATTGTATCCGATATTGTCATGATTTGCTTGAAGTGATAGACCAAATATCACAATTACAATTCCTACAACAATAGCTAAATCTCTATCCCTTTTCACAAAAGAAGAACCAATGAGAGATATGGACAAGAGCAAACCTATCATTCTGTCCGCAAGAACTGATACAATACTCAGAGTAGCTGTTACTGCAATCAACTTCTTGGATATATTTGGAATTTTTGAAATGAATAGCAAGGAAAAAAATGTAAGGGTTAGCGCAAACATGTCTTTATGAAGATCCCAGGAGGTTCTCAGCACCGCCAGCTGAAATATTACAAATATTGACAAAAAAATACTTTGTAAATTATCAAGACGTAAAAGATTCCTGCCAATTGAAAAAATAGTGAGTGAGAAAAATCCAAAGACAAGTACTATTGAAGCGGAAATAACTGATCTTGGCTCAACATGGAATACTTCCGATATTGCATATAGTAATGATACATAAAACGGAAATTGATTTGAAATTGTGGGCCAATATTCTTCAAAGTTCTTAATGACTGGCAAATAGTAATTTATTACATCGTATCCAATAGGATAAGGAAAGGCAAGTATTTCTGGTACAAGTCTTAGAAAGATAGCTATTGAAAATACAATCAGATAGGGATATTTTTTACTATTTGTTGTAATGTTGGCTATTTGCAGTTTAGGAACCTTATTCATATCTTGATTTGCCTGTTTGCTTATTTCGTATGACGTGATGTTATTGAAAAATTTTTGGATATGGGTTTAAAGATGGCATATTTTGATAACTCTTTAAAAGCAAAGGACTTGATTTTGACTTTATTTTTCTTGTTCAAAATAGCCTTGGATTGTTACGTGCTCGCTTAAATACAAAAAATAAAGATGGTTGATCTGATAAGCTAAGTACTCTGTTTGTATTTCCTACTAATTCAGGATCTCCTAATGTGTAGTTAATTTGTCGGTGGA
>JACMIO010000085.1 GCA_014381105.1 bacterium
AGGTAAGGTTGAGTAAGCACAGAAATTCCAACAGATCCAGAATTGGTCATTTGTATTGCTAGGTCCTTGGGAATTATCTGGGATTGGTCAAGAATTTTACCTTTTGATGGTGATGAAAATTTTAACTCTGAAATTATTGGAACATGAGTACATGTTAGAATTACTTTTCTAAGAGAAATTACAGTATGATTGGCATAGTCATATTTGTCTGCATCATACATACCCTCATCGACCGCTTTGTAGGAATTATCGGCCAATGTTTTAAGTCCAGTTTCTCTTGAAAAAAATTTACTCAAAGTCACATCTGAAAGTAATCTTACTTTTAATCATATAACTGTATTCGGCGGTATACCCAATTAAAGTGAGGCTGGGATGTGTTTTATAGTTACCACAATATTTTTTATCTCTTCGCAACTGCCAATATGACCTCAATGCCTCTACCTTCTGAGTAATCATAAGTGAAGCAGTCGTTAAGCATGAGTGGAAGTTTGATAGACTGGTATACCCCTAGAATCCTTAAATAAAAATGGCGCATCTTATACTTATGAATAAGACAGTCGTTATAATTGCAGCTACAATATTGATGATAACAATCACTACATTACCAAACAACTTGGGTGCTCAAAATGTGACAGAAAATGACTCTTATGCTACTGGCAGTCTAATGGCCTCGGCTAACCGAACCACTTCCGAGCTAGGGCAAAACGCTTCTTTGGTATTGAATAAGGCAGGCGAAGAAGTAGGTTCTACACTAAATCAGCTTGGGCAAAATTTGAGCGATGTCGGCTCAGAGATTGGCTCAGAAATATTGAATGAGACAGAAAAGACCGCTAAAAAAGTTGGCGTAGGTGCAGCCGATGTACTTAGCAACATAAGCGGCGAAATAAAAGAAGGAATAACAGGTAAGTAGGATTATTTTATCTTGCACTTTTTGTTACCGTTTTCTATATTCGGGGCAGACACATCTCTTACAAGAATGTGCAGTTTCTCCTCCCGTTAAATAAAACTGGTGATGATTTCTAGTATGGCCACAAATGCACAAATCGGATTTAGCCTCCGCCATGTTAGTCTAGTTAAATAAATTGAATACCTAACTCTTTAATTTATCGTAATATAGAATTGTTTTTCATTCTACTTATGAAAGGTTACATTATTAGAATTAGAAATATAGAAGTTTAATTCGACAATATATTAACGTAGAAGCGTGTCTTTATCTTTACTGTGGTCATTCTAGGATAAACTATTGTCGAAGTAGAGATTTGTATTTCTGATACCTTGGTCCAATATTTTCACGTGAAACCTATGATTACATTTCCCACAAGATAGGATGCCCGCCACGTAGAACGTCAATCCGATATCCTTAGTAGGACTAGTCGGAGGGTCGCCGTGATCCTTAATTCCTTCGAGATGTGAATCGGCATCTATTATTTCTAGGTTCTTCGAGCCACACCTAATACAAGAAAATCTAGTTGACTTAAAATCATTTATGATTCGTTTATAGTCCTTCTCTTTAACAGAATATTCCTTCCTCATATTCTTACCATACCAATATTCTATTAAAATTTATACATTATGTCCTTAAGATTAGTATCAAAGGAATGTGACTGGATTCGACTGTATGGGCCATTCAATTTTGCCTGAATATTTGGGACATTGTCTATAACAGTGTCCAATCTTGCCTCAAATAAGAAATCTTATATCCATGCGGTAATATCGTCAAAATAATGACAGCGAAGAGAGCAATGAGATCCATTATTTTCTTGATCCTATTATCATCAATTGTAATACTTTTTGCTCCGGTAGAAACGATAGCCACAAGCAATCTAAAACAAATACCTTCTGAAGCAACTGATTTTCCAGGAAATAATCAAGAGGCAGTGGAGATTCAAGTTACTGTGGCAAAAAAAGACACCATTGGCGACTATCATATGAAGGGTGAAACCACACTACAGTTTGTAAGAGTTACTGGACACTTCCTTAATGATAATAATCAAACTGTAGGTGTTACTAGCTGCTGTTATACTGAACCTACGGACATTGAATCCGGACATACGGGGACATTTGATAGTTTTGTCGGTAAGGAGGATCTCTCGGAGACGCCAAATTCATTTAGACTATCGTTTGATTGGAATTAACTGTATTTGACCGCAGATGCCGTTTAAAAGATGTAAATGGGCGATATTAAATCGATGAGATAATACCGATTTTCTCTAACGAACACGATTGTTTTTGAAGAGCGCGCTAAGGTTAATTAATAAATATATTATGATCATCCTATCAATCTAGTTGAGAATTGTCAGAAAGTAACATATTCCTTGATAGGTCAAAGCTGTCGGCAAGATACATACCCAATGAGATTCACCATAGAGAAAAAGAAATGTCGCTGTTGCTTACGATGTTCAAAGACTCATACAGCAAACCAGATGAATTCTTGTTTTCTACCCCACAGATAATAGGAAGGTCAGGAATAGGAAAGACATCAACAATAATAAAATTTTCAAACATGCTAGAAAGTGAATTTACCAAAGCTGGACTAACACTCAAGGTTGCCTACATAAACCTGAAACTTCAAGGTGGGAATAAATATGCAGTTTATCGGTTTCTATTAGAAAAAATTGCACCCGAATTGCCGTCACAGGGACTAAGTGCGGAGGAGATGTTGAGATATCTTCTTTCATACTTGTATGAAAACAAATTATACACTTTGATTATTTTGGATGAAATTGAATTCCTGTTACGCTCAAACAAAGACAGTGGTATAATCTATGACTTTACTCGTCTCAATGAATTTGACCTGTCTAAACATTGTAATGTTATCGGCGTTATATTCATAGCAAGGAGTACAGATTTTCATGATAAGATTGATAGTTCAGAATTAAGTACTCTGGGAAGAATACCAATTGAGTTTTTGCCTTATTCCGTGGAGCAAATAAGTGATATCCTAGTTACCAGAACTTCAGAATCATTCAATACTAAAGTTGTAGGAACTGATATAATTGATGAAGTATCACTTATTACAACATCTTCTCAAGTTGGCGGAGATGTTAGGTATGCTCTTGATCTATTGCTATATGCAGGGAATCTGGCAGAGACAAACGGAAGCGATAGAATAACATTAGAACAAATTCGTAAAGTCCACGGCTACAACAGACCATCGATTACAATTGAGGATTTGAAAGAACTTCCCAAGAGTTATTTGCTTACACTAATGGCCATATTAAAAGTACAAAGTAAAAGAAAAAAACAATATATCGAGCTAAAGGAAATTCGGACCTTCGCACTTGAATTGGCTGAAGAATATAAGGTTAAGAAATTTGAATTCGAGGACTGCATGAACGATCTCCTCGATAGAAAAATAATTGAAATGAAATCACTAAAGGAAATAGGAATGAACATAACATCGTTAGTTGAATTAGAACCTTTATTAGAACAGCAGATAAATAAAAAATAATGGATTATGATAGTAAGACCATCATTGAAAATGGTATCGGAACTATAGGAAAAATCAAGATAATAAAAGCCCTAGCTGAAGAAAATAAAATGGTAACCATTTATGTTCTCCATAAAAGAACTGGATTAAAGAGAGAAGATATCAAACGAAATCTTAAAGATTTGCGTAGCATTGATTGGATCAAAGAAAAAAAAATGGCAAATACTATGTATCTTCTTAATAAAGACAATGAATATGTGAATGCCATCATTGGTTTTTTTGCTCACGTAGGCTATATTGGACAAGCCTGAAACTAATCTGGTTACAAAGATTCTAAAGAATTATATCTTTATTGATGGTCTTGACTCACTTTAAAATTACAAGACAAGATAATCTGAAAACGATTAAAAAGGTGAGAAAATAAACTCTAATGTGCGGTATAGACAGAGCAAACCCGGCAGCAAATTTCCCAAGTTCATTTTTATCACTGGAGGAGTAATGTCAGGTCTTGGAAAAGGAATAGATGCTTCTTCTGTTGCAAAGCTATTACAGTTAACAGGCTTAAAAGTGACCTGCACAAAGATTGATCCGTATGTGAATTATGACGCAGGAACGATGAATCCTACTGCACATGGAGAGGTATTTGTTACAGACGACGGCGGAGAATGCGATATGGATATGGGAAATTACGAGAGGTTTCTTAACACACCCATGACAAAATGGCACAATATTACTACTGGAAGGATCTATTCAGATGTAATAAGAGCTGAAAGAGAAGGCAAGTATCTGGGTCAATGCGTCCAAATAATACCTCATGTAACAGACGTTATAAAAAAAAGTCTAAAGAACCTGGCCAAAGGTTACGATGTTTTAGTTGTTGAATGTGGTGGAACAGTTGGCGACATAGAAAGTCTACCATTCCTGGAATCCTTCAGACAAATGGAGTTAGAAGAAGGCGATACTGAAACTTTATTCATACATGTAACGCTTGCTCCAATTTTGGATGTGGTTGGTGAACAAAAAACAAAACCTACACAGCACAGTGTTCAGGAACTCCGGAGGATTGGAATCCACCCACATATACTTGCAGTAAGATGCCAAAAACCACTGAGTAAGGAAGCAAGGCACAAGATTTCTATGTTTGCTAGCATTAGAGAGGAATGTGTTATTTCAAGCCATGATTGTTATTCGATTTATGAAGTTCCCGAAATATTAAAAGATCAAGGAATTGTTGATGTAATCTCTGACAAGCTTGATCTAAAAAACCGTAACATAAGCTGGACTCAATGGAAAAGAGTAACAAATTCTTTTACTAACTTTTCAGGAAATGTAAACATAGGTATTGTTGGTAAATATGTAAATTTGCCAGATAGCTATGTGAGTGTATACCAAGCGTTGTTGCATTCATCGGCAAAACTGGGTAAGAAGTTAGGTGTTGAGTGGATTGATTCTGAAAGGTTTGAGAATGGGAATAAAAATGAAGTGAAATTCTTGAACAAGTTTGATGGAATCCTCGTCCCTGGAGGATTTGGGGCTAGAGGAAGTGAAGGAATAATAAATTCCATAAACTATGCCAGACAAAAGGATATACCATTTTTGGGAATCTGTTTTGGATTTCAACTTTCGTTAATAGAATTTGCAAGGAATAAATGCGGAATAGTAGGTGCCAGTTCACAGGAATTTAATCATAGTAATAACTCATTGGTAAAATTCATGCCTGAACAGGAGCATACTGTAGACCTTGGAGGCACAATGAGACTGGGAAACCATGATATAACAATAGTTCCCAAGACACTAGCCAGTTCCATATATCGAAATAAGAAAATTGGGCGAAGACACAGACACAGGTACGAATTTAATCAGGAATACAGACGGGTCATTGAAGAAAACGGCATGGTGTTGTCAGGTCATTCTGATAAAGGGAGAAGAATAGAAATTCTTGAGTTTCCAACAAACAAGTTCTTTTTCGCTGTTCAGTATCATTCAGAATTTAGCAGTATACCAGGCAAACCCGAAGAAGCATTTGAAGCATTCATAACATCCTGTGTCTAAATCATATCTATATCAGAACTTTAGGATTTAACTCGTAAGTTTTTTGTCTGGCATCACGCAAAGATGTCTTTTTCCTGACATATCCACGTTGTATAAGGTGACTCAAGGACAATCTTATAGTCCTCTCTGGTAGCATCGTTCTCTTGCTCAGATCTTTTTGACTCAACTCGCCTTCATATTCAAGTGTCTTTAATATCAACTTGGCACTTGGAGGCATATCAAGTAACTCTTCTGCTAATTTTACCTTTTTAGCGATAATGTCCATAGGAGAATCCTTGATTAGTCTCACAAATTTTGCAGGAAATTCGTGTTTTTCACACACGATATTTTTCCTAACAGCTACCCTTTTTCCTCCATCTAGTACTACTTCACAGAGATATCTACAGAGTATATCTTCAATTTCTAATCTATCTGTATTGGGGACTATAAGAGGCCTACGAGTATTGTCCATAGAATTTACAGGGACTATGACAAAGACCTGAGATTTTTGTAAAACCATTGGTCCTCCTGCAGACATACAATATGCTGTAGATCCAATTGGCGTGGAAATGATAACTCCATCACTGTTATCATGCCAGAGATCATTCCCATTAATCTTTAAAATATATTCCATAAGAGTAGCACTTTTTCTAGGAAAAAGCGAAATATCATTTAATACAGGTTCAACCTCTTTACCATCGACATTAACAGAAAGTCGGCATACATTGTCAATTTCGTAGTCGCCTCTTTTTATTCTGCCTATAGATTTTCTTAAATCACTTACATCTATCTGCCCCAAAAATCCTGTTGAATCAGATTCATATACCCCCAAGACTGGTACAGAAAATTCCTTCGCATAATGCGAATAATCAAGTATCGCTCGATCTCCACCTGCAGTAATCACCATGTCCACATTTGAAGTCGTCATTTTGTCAGATCGTTTTATTATCTCTGAATCAATATTTTCATCGTCTAAAATTTTCTTGATTTTTCCTATAAGACTATCGTCTCTGGAGATTAAACTTGAGATAGCCACTTTCATTGTAGTTATTAAAAGTCAACAGGTACTCAAATTTAAACCTGATTTATGATTCAATTATTTCAAAATTCATTGTATTGTAATAGTATGAAGCGTTCTGTTCAATAGCCGATTTTGAAGGTATCTTTCTTATCCCAATCTCTCTTGTCTGTAGTGCCGCAGCTAATGCCCCTGCAGCAAAGCAAAATGCCCAAACAGAATCTTTCTCTTTTACTATGGTGCACGCAAAAGAGGATGCGATGATATCGCCTAATCCTGTTGAATCAGGAGATTCATGTTTGGATATGTTTATCCAGTAATGTTTTCCTTCCTCAAGAAGATGAATAACCTGATCTTGTGTATACAATACATAATCGATTTCATAAAAGGAGCGAATTTTTTTCATGCCTTCCATTCCTTGGAGGCCATTTGTAAAGCAGGAAATTTCCTGGCTATCTAGCTTTATCCCATTTACTTTATGGATTGGTATACCCATTTGTTTTCTCATAGACACTCTTCCTACAGAATCAACAGTTCTTGTGTAACCCTGAGGGTCCAACATAACAAATTGCTTTTCCTGGCGGGAGGAAACCAAATATTGTAGGATATCAAGAGGTACTTCATCAAAAACAGGACTGATTATCCAGCAATTTGCCTTTACATTTTTTATTTCTTCAATGTCTATTGGATTACACTTTGATTGCAGAGTCAGTTCACGATCAGTTTCAAAGTTTTTCAAGACAAACCGAGTTGTTGGAAGATTCGAAGGTTGAAGATGATTAAATGAAATTCCCTGGTTTTTCAAATATTCTAGATATTCATGATCAAGATCATTTCCAAAATGAGTAAAGAGTGTTGTATCAAATCCAAATTTTCTTGCAGTTATACCACAATAAGCAGCAGGTCCACCTAAACTCTGACTTGACTTTAGATCTCGTGACACAATATCATCTACGACAATGTTTGAGAGTATAGCAGCCTTCATCCCTGAATATCATCATTAATTCCATTGCTTTGATAAATGTTGACATGAAGGCATCAGGAGCATCAGAAGATTTAAAAGAAGAATAGATAGTAATTGAGTAGTGCCAAAGAAGAGGACAAGCAGAGGACGAACGAAGGGTGGGAAAGGAAGTTCTGGAACAGTACATTGTAGCCAGTGCGGAGCCATGGTACCCAGAGATAAGGCAAAAAAAGTTACCGGTAGAATAACGTTGGTAGAACCCACTTTGGCAAAAGAATTGAGAGCACAGGGAGCATATATCGCACCGGTTACGGATGTCAAATTTTATTGCGTTTCATGTGCTGTGCATAGAGGAATAGTAAAAGTAAGATCAGAAAGTGAACGTAGAAAGACAGGAAGACTCGGATAAGGTTATTCTATTCTGTCATATTCTTTTTAGAACATACATAAATCTCTGGATAAAAGAGAAGGCAGAGATCAAGATAATAATTATAACTCCCCACTGAATCGATCCAGAAATTGGAATTAATCCGCAAATTGCCAAGATTAGTAATCTTTCGGCTCTTTCCCCGACTCCTATGCCTTTCAACTCTATGCCAAGGGATTCTGCCCTGGCCCTGAGATAGCTCACCAAGATAGAGGTTGATAAAGCAATCATTGCTAGAATAGGATTTGATAATCCACCTATTGCTATTGCTATGAAAATTAGAGCCTCCGAGACTTTGTCAAAATTAGAATCTAGAAATGCGCCTCTGGTTGTAGTTTTCTTCATTACGCGAGCCACGCTTCCATCCACAATATCAAAAAAGCCTGAAATCAGCAGCATAATACTTGCAATTACTTGCCAGGGAAACTCCAAGCCTTGTTGGTTCAAGAAATTCGTAAGACCAAAGAATATGCTTGATAGAATAGCAAATGCAAATCCAATCATACTCCAAAAGGTTGGAGATAGACCAAGTGAACCGAAATTATTTCCTATTCGAGTTGTAATAGGAGTTATTTTTTCCCTAAACCTATTAAGCAAATATCAGGCTATTATCCATGAACCTAACAAATATTCTTTGTTATCCTAATTGTATACAATTATTCAAATTATACAATGCGGTCATGCTGATGCGCATCAAAATTATTCATGGAATAATACCAGATTGTTGGCTCAAAGATTTGATTTTTACTTTTGGTCCGTACCACAATCGACAGTTTTTTCTATTGGTAATTCTGGTTTTTTTGGCTCTTGTAGATTTTCTACTAATTTCCAATTGTTGGCAAGTAGTACCGCATCAATCTCACAATTGGTAATGACAGTATTTTGATAATTGACTATGGGGTTCATTAGATCATGAAAGTTTGAATGTCCTAGTCCAAGAGCATGTCCTATCTCGTGTGTTAACACAAGATTTAGGGTATCTTCCCCAATCCTCACCTCATTAAAATTTACAGAAATTCTTATGTTTACCCTTTTTATGAAACCTTTGTCATTCAGGACGTTTGTAGTTTGACCAACAGTTTTTTCACCCTTATCTTCTAATGAGATCAAAACATCCGCACTGGATGCATTTTGAACCTCCAAAAATTTCACTTTTCCTAATTTCGAGCTCCATTGGTCAAATGAGTTCTTTACTACACTATCCGTCGCGAAGTGATCACTGTTGTTGGTATGAAATGTTAACACACCATCATCAAGGCCATTACCCCAAGTACAACATACCTGCAAAATATTCTGATTTTCTGACGTCAGGTCCTTGAATACAGAAAAGGATTCCGGATAAGACAGTATTACTACAACCATTATTACGTTTAGAGAAAAAACAAGGTTGTTTGCACTTTTCAATTATATCAAGCGATATTTTTTGCAATCAATCTATTATAGCGGTTGTATTACTGATTGAAAATGAGCCTAGGCGTAGTTACCCTTGATAGATGACCTTGCACCGCATGCCTCACATACCAGGAACCCTAGTTTTTTTGCTTTTTCTGTCCTTGTATCTGGACTTTGACATACAGGACAAATGACATAATCTTTCACGTACCTTTCTATAAGAGCTCCAAAAGATGAAGGTTCCTTTCGACCTAGAAAAAAAACTCTTTCTCCGGCAATGTATCCTGCGGATGCAAGCTCCTTGTTCAAATAAAGTAACAGCTTTTCAGGCTCTCTCCTTAATGCCTTGGGAAATTCCATAAAATTTCTAAAAATTGTTCGCTG
>JACMIO010000086.1 GCA_014381105.1 bacterium
AAAATTTGCATGTACGTGGATATAAAGGCGAAGGCACTACGACAACACCTTTTGATATGGTGGTCCTGAATGATTTAGATCGATTTCATCTTGTCGGTGACGTAATAGACCGCCTGCCCCATCTCGGCGCGACCGGTGCTTATCTCAAACAATTCCTGAGAAATAAATTACTTGATCACAAAGCTTATGTCAAGATTCATGGAGAAGATATGCCTGAGATTCGACAATGGAAATGGCAAATATAGCTCAATGTGGACCCAGAATCAAGTGTTCGCTACTTATGACGGATAAAAACGAAAATTACTTATAAAATAAAATTGTTAAACAAACAATCATCACTTATGACAAAAAGAAAAATGTAGGCATATGGATGGATCATGCAAGCGCGCATGTTATAGAACTTACTGTCCTCTTATTACTTCCGTAATTTCGTCAAAATTCACAAATGAAGAAAAGGAAATGAGTTTGCAAAAGAGCGAGCACCTGATGCACAATAAAGAAACAGGATCAGCAAAATGATTATTACAAGAAGATAGGCGAAACTATCAGGCATTATGATGATGTGTCACTTTTCGGCCCAACAGACGCTAAACTTGAATTGTGTAACCTCTTAAAAGGAGATTTGGCTTTTTCAAAAGTGAAGATTGAAACAAAATCTTCAGAAAGAATGTCAGAAAACCAGGAGCTAGCTTTTGTGAAAGCACATTTCAATCATTCAACTGTCCCTATAATCGCTATACCTTATAAATATAAATCAACAACAATAACAAATATACTGTATGCCTCTGATCTGGTAAATTTCAAGAAAGAAATTGTTAAGGTTGTGGCATTTGCTAAGCCATTGAAAGCAATCGTAGAATTACTGAACCTTAGATCCGTATTGGAAAATAAGAATAGCTTGGAAGCAATCGAAACAGCCATAAAAAAGATTGCTGGTTATCCTATCAACTTCAATGTTGTGGTCAGAAACAGTAATGATTCCATTGTTTCTGATATCGAAGCCGCTATAAAAAAACAGAGGCCTTCTTTGATGATCATGTTTACAGAACAAAACCGGAGTTTATTCGACAGAATATTTCTTTCAAGTAAATCGGCAGAATATTCTTTTAATGCTAAAGTACCCCTATTGGTATTTCAAAAATCATGATTTCACTATAATTCCAGTCCAAATAATGTAAATAAAGTGCTTGAAAACAATTTTAGTATAAGAGGATTGACAGATGAAGAAGTGGTCGCCGGGAGAAAAGCTTACGGTGAGAATGTCCTGACATATAAGAAGGAAAACGATTTTCTCGATACCCTGAGAAGCGTGGTAAAAGAACCGATGGTCATTTTGCTGTTTGCGGCATCTGCAATATATTTTTTCACCGGGAATATAGGTGACGGTATTTTTCTTTCCTCTGCTATTGTGCTGGTATCCGCGATATCAATATACCAGGATAAGCGCAGCCGCAATGCATTAGCCCAGTTAAAATCCCTGACACAGCCAATGGCCACCGTCATCCGGAGCGGTGAAAAATTGAATGTAAAAACAAGTGAACTAGTGATAGGTGATTCCCTTGTTGTGGAGGAAGGAGCATCCATCAATGCTGATGGAACTATCGTTCATTCCAATGATTTTTCTGTCAATGAAGCTATCCTAACCGGGGAGTCGATGGCCATATATAAAGACAAAGCCAAAGAAGACAATCATATTTACAGCGGCACCACGGTGGCGAGCGGTTTAGCTATTGCAACCGTCACAGCGATTGGCAACCAAACCCGTTTGGGAAAAATCGGGAAGAGCCTGGAAAACATAAAGGAAGTCCGGACGCCGCTGGAAACTCAAATCAATAGTTTTGTCAGAATAATGGTCATTACCGGGCTCGTCGTATTCCTGATTGTATGGGCCATCAACTTTTACCGGTCACATATTCTACTAGACAGTTTATTGAAAGCGTTGACCTTGGCTATGAGTATTTTACCAGAAGAAATACCAGTTGCCTTTACAACCTTTATGGCATTAGGGGCATGGCGACTGATGAAACTGGGAGTCGTGGTTAAGCAAATGAAAACAGTTGAAACCCTGGGCAGCGCTACGGTTATCTGTACCGATAAAACAGGTACCATTACGGAAAATAAAATGAGCGTGGCTAAACTATTTGTACTGGTGGAAAATAAAATTATTGACCCGGATATT
>JACMIO010000087.1 GCA_014381105.1 bacterium
GTTATTGATGGCATTAACAACTAACTGAACGTTTGCATCATTGGATCCGGAAACAACTAATGATTTTCCTTTGTTGTTCCAGTACTGTGTCGCTATTTTTAATGCAGCTTCAATGGCCGTTGAACCATTATCAGTGTAGAAAACTTTGGTCATGCCTTTTGCCATTGCTATGAGGCGTTTTGCCAGCTTCGCTGAAGGTTCGTTGACCAAACCAAACAATGAGGAATGGGGCAGAGTATCAAGCTGATTTTTCATTGAATCAAGTATTTCTGTTCTATCATGCCCCCAAACGTTGCACCACATGTTACTAATCCCATCTAAGTAACTTCTGTTGTTAGAATCGATAAAATTAAAACCACTTCCGTATTGGACTGTAATATTATCTGAATTATTCCAAAGTTTCATCTGAGTATACGGATGCCATACATATCTCTTATCGAGATTATTACTATTCAATAGAAATAGCTATATTATTGCGCTATTTGTACATTAGCTCAATAGGAATCCTATTTCCACCCTAGGAATAACTCAAACTTCATTAACTCGAACATTTACCAGAACATTCATTACAAATTATCGATGAGCTATAAATTCAAAATAAGTTTATTAATAATCTGAATATACCCATTAGATATGAAAACAAAGATATCTGTAATATTGTTATTCATCTCACTTGCATTACTAATTATATATGGTGCGGATGTAATGTTTGCACAATCTACATCTCCGGATGGAAAAAGTGGTTTTCTACAAATGGACCACGCCATCAGGGGAGGAGTATTCGGCGCCGGAGCTGTAATTTTATCCATTATTGCATTTGCAATATCATTGAAAGAGAGGTCCACACTGGTGGCTTTGCTTCTCTTTATTAATGGTGGATTAATTATAGCCGGAATGGTGGGGGCTGCACAAGATGGTGCCAGTGAAAGTTCAACTCTATATGGAACAGGGTTAGGCGTATTGCTAGTTGCATTGGGTGTTGTAAAGGTATTCATTACCCGGAAAAAATAGTTCATTTGCTAACAATTCTATATGTTTCAAAATTCGAATTTTGAAACATTGCTGCTACCCTTAGTCATTAGCATAACATTTAATTAAAGTAATAATTTTTGTAAAACATGCGCCGCTGTAGCTCAGCATGGTAGAGCAAATTCAAAGGCTGTTACTTTGGAGCTTAACTGGCTGTTAACCAGTGGGCCATCAGTTCAAGTCTGATCAGCGGCGCTTTACCTTATACCGTATTATACACGGGTATGTTTACGATTCCATAAATATTGTTACCAATACGCATACCACACAATCATTTTTCAAATATTGCAAAATTCGAATTTAGCAATATAATGAAATAAGTTGGAAAATTGTTTCAGAGGGGAATCATCAATTGGAGTCAGAATGTGATTATGTCTAATGCAATTGCATTGGAAAGTAAGTCTAGATGTCTGGAGGCAACAATGTAGCCATTTTTTATTTCACTCTTTGCAATCCATCTGTTTGAGGAAGACCAAAGTCGTTCTTTTCTAATTCTTTTCTCTAGTTCCTCGACATCTAATTCCTTTTCTTCGATTTCCTCTGTATCTGTTTTTTTTATCATTAGTAGAACCTTTCTAACTAGTATCCTGGTGCCGAATCTTTGAGAGAAATCCCTAGCAGATTCGTCGTAATCTAGTAGTTTAATTTTAACCTGTTTCCTGTTTAACACATCTCTACTAGTAAGTAGCCTATCATCAACAAATCTGTCGTATGACATCTCGATATGTTTACTATTAATTATTGATTAATTAAATCCTTTAGTAAGATCTAAGCAGCAGAGAATTCATAATATGGAAAATTATCTTTATCGAGTCCACATTTGGTCAATTTTACAGCACTCCCGGGATTCAAATTTCCTTCACTCAAGATGCCTATTATTCTGATTCCCGAGATTTCGACTAGTCCTAATTTCTCTGTACTGTCAATATGCGAGAATGAGTGTTCGATTAATCGACCTCTTGGCTCCAATTTAGACATCCTAATTTTTCCTGAATAACAATTGCTACAAATGTTAGCAGGAGGCCATATTTTCAAATCACACTTTAGGCAAATTGGTATTCTGAATTTTCCCTTCCTCAGCGAATCAAGGAATTCTTTCACAACATTTTGTGAAACCTTCGGATAATTAAAACGATCAATCATTTGATACATTTGTAGAATTAAATCTCAGCCTTGAAGGATAAACTGTAATGATATTTAGTCCTTTGAAATTATTAGGACTAGTGAAGAAGAACCGGCTGCAGACATATTATGCACTAACCCCATTTTGCAGTCCTTGATTTGTCTATTACCGGCCAAACCCTTGAGCTGTTCGCTGATTTCAACTGCCTGGGCAACACCTGTTGCTCCAAGTGGATGGCCTGTTCCTAATAGTCCTCCACGAGGATTGATTGATATATCATTTTGGGATACAAATTTTCCTCCATCTCCTTTCTTACAAAAACCTAAATCCTCATACGCCATAATTTCCATAATTGTAAATGCATCATGAAGCTCAGCCACGTCTATTTGCTTTGGTGTAATATTTGTCATTGAGTATGCCATGTCAGAAGCACTTTTAGTTGAGTGTATGCTTGAGAGGTCAGAGCTCACGTTACTGAAACTCGCTGCCTCCACAGAACTCCCAATTCCTTCGATCCAGACTGGAAAATCGGTATACATTTTAGAATCTGCTTCATTAGAAAGTAAAATTGCTGAAGCCCCATTACACACGTAGGAGCAATCTAGTAACTTTAATGGCTCCACTAATTTTTTTGAATCCATAACATCCTTGACAGATATCTTTTTTCTAAATAGGGCATTACGATTTAGGTAAGCGTTTTTTCTATTTTTTACCGTAACTGATGCCATCTGTTCTTCTGTTGTACCATACCTGCGCATGTGAACTTTGGCAAAGAGAGCAGCCCAATAAACCGGTAAGGTAAAGGATCCTCTCGATATATCCCATACTAGCTGTGATCCTTTGGTTTGTTTAATGTCCGCGCCTACAACCAGGGCATTTTTACACAACCCGGATTTTATCATCGAGTATGCCGAAACAATAGCATTTGAGCCAGAATTACAGAGGTTGTCTAATCTCTGAGAAATTCTTGGTTTTAGGCCCAAATATTCAGAAACAATAGTAGAGCCGTACTGAACGTCAGCTGTAGTCGATAAAAAAACTGAATCTATCTTTAAATCCGTGTTTTTGTGTCTTTCCAGAATCTCTTTGCATGGTTCGCATGCCAGCTCCTCTACCGAGAGAAGTGTATCTTTCGTAAATTTTGAGGTCGATTGGTCGACTATTCCCACTCTAGACATTTTCTACCAAAAGAAGAGAGTCGTTAATTGATTCCGAATTATCCTTAACCGGGTTTATCTGTAATATTGGAAGTGAAATTCCACATGAGACAAAGCGCTTTAGAGATCTGATGCAATCCTCAACAGTTCCACATATCGTCAGCGAATCAAGCATATGGTCTGTTACAAATTTACTGATATTATCAATACCGTTTATTAGATAATCATTCGATATTTGTTCCACCTCATTTTTGAAACCGTGAGATGACAAGAATTCGTTATAGTATTTTCCAACGGCAACATAGAATGCAAGTGTTTTTGCAGCTCTTCTACGTGCAAGTTCTGGATATCTGTTTGAAATGGCAGCGATGAAAACAGAAGAGATTTCAAAGTTTTTGGACTTTTTTGAAGTTACAGACCTTACATGTTGCACTGTTTCTTTAAGCTCATCAAACGGACGAAGATACAAAATGGTTCCATCGGCAATGTCTGTTGCCAACTTTATCATCCCAGAATTCACGGCACCTAGAAAAACAGGGATTTTCTTTCTGGTAGATGGATGCATAATCTTCATATTTTTTAGTTTGAAAAAATTCCCATCAAAGTTAATTGTTTCTCCGCTAGAGATTATTTTAAAACAGGTCACATATTCTTTCATGCGCTTTAAGGGATATTCAAATTTGGTACCATGCCAGTTCTCGGCAAGTATAGGAGTACTAGCTCCGATACCAATTATAGTACGATTTTTTGAAATATTATCCAGAGTTGAAGCTGCCATTGCAGTTGTGGCAGGAGATCTAGAAAACATACTTACAATGGATGTTCCTAGTTTGATTTTACTCGTAAGTGATGCAATTGCTCCAAGCATCACAAAAGCTTCCCGACCCCAAGATTCTGGTATCCATATTGAATGTACTTGTGGTCTGTTATCTAGTAGTTTGGCGAATTCTAAAATATCTTGAGTGTTAAATAAACTGCTTGGATTAATACCGATTTGTCCGGTCTTATCAGTCATTTTTTAAATACTTCTTGAACTTCTGAAACACTTCTAAAAAACCGGCGATGAACTTCTATACAGAGAACGGTTAAAATCTATCGGCGTCAGGGCGTCTCCGAATCGGCAAGGCGTAAATTGGGGCGAGCGGTGTCCGGCGGATTGCGACGCGGATAAAGCGTATTGAACAGCCATATCACACCAACTTGTCCGCTCAGCACAATAAAA
>JACMIO010000088.1 GCA_014381105.1 bacterium
CTGAAGAACTTGTTAACTTGCACACAGATAGCGCAGAGCAACACGACCAGTATCTCTACGGAACTGCTAAAACATCAGCATGAATCCTGTTTTTGTAGACACGTTTTACTGGATAGCGCTTGCTAATCCACGAGATACATGGCACGTCCGCACTCAAGACATACATAAATCGCTGATGCAAACAAAACTGATTACAACGGATGAGGTGCTGACTGAATTTGTGAATTATTTCTCAACTGCTGGTAAATACACCCGAAGCGGAATATTTCAACTGGTACAAAGAATTCTGCAAAATGAGCGAGTTCAAGTTATTCCACAAACACGCGAATCCTTTTTAGCTGGTCTAGCTCTCTATTCTCAACGCTTTGATAAAGGCTATAGCTTGACAGATTGCATTTCTATGCACACTATGCGCCAACTGGAGATCATAGAGATACTGACACACGATAAACACTTCACCCAAGAAGGCTTTGCAATCTTGTTGTCTGATTGAGTATCGCAAGAGCCGCAAAACTTTATTGAAGCAGCGATCACACCAACGGTCTACTTCTTGTGCATCTCATACACAATCCCTAAAGGCGATCGCTAAAACGGTCTAATTTTTATACATCTTAATACTCTCAGTAAGGATGTTATACGGAAAAATATGTATAATATGTAGTCAAGCAGCTTCGTTTCTGGGTAAGGCCAATCCTTAGAGGTTATGTGTTAATGTTCAGCACCTAGTTGCGACGAAGTTAAGGGTTAGTATAGTTGCGACATTGGGAGTAAAGCAATTGGCACTTTGTATCTTGGGTAATTTAGAATGACTAACTCATCAAATCCTCAAACTAATGAGGATACGGAAGTGTCCGAAGCGGAGTTGGAAAAGAATGAACCAGTCAAATGGTTTGATAGCGATTCTCAGCCTGATGAAACATATTCAATCAATGAGTACGAAATAACTACATCGCCTAATGATTTTAATATTAAGACGATGTATGACTTTATAAAGTCTGGCGCTATCAATATTCCAGGCTTCCAACGTAATTATGTATGGGATATTAAAAGAGCTTCAAAACTAATTGAATCTATCATAGTTGGCTTACCTATTCCACAGATATTTCTTTATCAGGAATCAAGAAACAAATTTCTGGTAATAGATGGACAACAACGCTTAATGTCTCTCTACTATTTCATTGAGCAACGCTTTCCAAAAGACGAAAAGAGAACTATTTTGAGACGAATTTTTGAAGAGAATGGTAAGATTCCAGATGAAATTCTGGGAGATGATGCCTATTTTACCAAATTCAACTTGCAATTGCCCTCAAATTTACCAAATCATCCCAATAAGCTAAATAAAATCAACTACTCAACCCTAGATGAATATAAGATTGCATTTGATTTGCGAACTATAAGAAATATTATAATCAAGCAGAACTTTCCAGAAGAAGATGATTCTTGTATATATGAAATTTTTAATCGCCTAAACTCTGGCGGTATCAATCTAAAACCTCAAGAGATTAGGACGAGCCTATATTATTCTGATTTCTACAATATGTTGTATCGGCTCAATACTCTACCTGCTTGGCGACGAATAATTGGAGTTGACGAACCGGATCTGAATATGAAAGACATTGAAATTCTCTTGAGAGGATTTGCAATGTTAGTTGAGCGCCAAGAATATCAGTCGTCTATGGTGAAGTTTCTAAATAGCTTTTCTAAGAACTGTAAAAAATTGAGAAATGAACAGATAGATTACCTTGAAAAGCTATTCCACTCTTTTTTAGAGGCTTGTTCAGAATTGCCAGAAAAAGCATTTTATCGAAAGACAACTAATAAATTTAATATTTCTATTTTTGAAGCGGTATTTGTCGCTCAATGTGGACATTTTTTTGAAACACGTCAGCTTGTTGAAGGAAAGATAGATACTGAAAAGCTCGAGGAACTAAAAACCGATACAGAGTTTGTAGAAGCCATACAATCTCAAACTACCAGTAAGGAAAATGTTAATAAAAGATTACAAAAAGCGGCAATTATTCTGCGTAAAGAATTGTGACTTTTTATGATAAGGCAAAGTATTGTTGATCGAATTTATCAAGATAATCTAGACCTCCTCAAATTCCTAGAGGAGAAAAATGAGCCATCCTTTATGGTTCAATTTAATACTGTTTTTACCAAAACGTTACTACTCTCAGCAGCAAGCTACTTTGAACATGAGATTTGTAGAATGGTTCAAACATTTATTGAGTATAAAACTCAGAATGATGAATGCATTGTTTCAATAGTTAAACAGAAGGCGATCGAAAGACAATATCACACATATTTCGATTGGGAAGGAAGAAATGCTAACAAATTTTTTTCTTTATTTGGTAAGACATTTAAAGAAAACAGATTGAAAGATGTAAAAGAAGATACTAATTTAGA
>JACMIO010000089.1 GCA_014381105.1 bacterium
CAATAATTGATGACGCCATAAAATCCATTTATCCCGGATCCAAAATAAGAGGTAGTTTGATGAATGTGCCATTATCAGACTTTATTCAGATAAAAAGAGGAGTAGATGACATTGAAACGATTGAGCCTAACGTACGTGAAGCAATTCGTAATCTTTTGACATTAACAAATTATGAAGGTTATGTTAATGAGC
The DNA here is from genome assembly GCA_014381105.1 of bacterium. Classification (GTDB taxonomy): domain Archaea; phylum Thermoproteota; class Nitrososphaeria; order Nitrososphaerales; family Nitrososphaeraceae; genus TA-21. The sequence goes on from JACMIO010000089.1 coordinate 193, forward strand.
TTAATTTTGACAACCAAGTGGGTGAGGGAATAGATGTTACATACAACGATAGTTATGGATCAAAGATTGCCGTATCAGTTGTAATCAAGAACGAGCCAATAAAAACACAGGCCCAAATCTCAAATGCGTCAAAGTCACTTAGTATTGTAGACAAACTCGTAGTGCTCACAGGAAATGCAAGTCGCCCTCTGGGGGGAACTTCCAGAAGTGGAAATGACGTTACAACAATTGTCAATATGGACAATACCAAAATTGTAGATTTAATATACTTTAATAAAAAGTATAAAAAACAAGAAATTTTAAATGATGATTTAGAAAGAGCTATTACTCTGGCCCGCTCTATAAAATTATGCTGAGTTTTGAATTATATGGACAATCATGTAGACAAGAAGAAACAATTACCTCATCATGGAAGCGTTTCAATAGTACCAAATATTGGAAAATGATCACTGTATCCAGTATTTGGCTTTCTGTGCTTTGGAATTCGCCCGTTGGTCCTGAAGTACTCAAACGTCATTGGAATTCCCTTTTGCGCAGGATGATATTTTTCTGGGTTCATTGAAACAAAATAATCATCAGAAAGATTCTCCCCAATAGTTAGTCCTTCATTGAACACCCTGACTTTTTCTGGATTCATCTTTAATTTCTGAACACCTAACAATAAACCTCTTGAGATCATAAACTGGTCAAAAAGGTTTGTTGAATTATTTCTCCAATGGTAATAGGAAAATCCAGAAAGATTCCACATGCAATTATAAAGATGGGGAGTGCATTCAAGGTAATGCTGTTTATCGGTTTTATCTCTATCGGTATTTCTAAAGATCTCCAATGATTCATTTAATTCGACGAATACCTCCTTGTCATTTTTGGCGCGGAGAAATTTTGAAATACTTTTATCAAATGGATCATCATTAAAATCACCCATCAAAAGTACGTTCTTGTTCCACCTTGTATTGATAGTATCAACATAGCTCTTATCGGAAAGAATTTCATGTGGCAAATACTTGATCTCCTCGAAGGGAATTTTTAATAGATCATCAATAATTCTTCCGCAATTCTCTGCAACCATACATCTTGAGAATTCTGTATCATATTGGTCAAATCCATCTTTTTTTCCTCTCCTTGAAGGCCAATGGTTAACCAAAACCAACAATTCGGCATTATTCTCCTTTATTCGCAATCTTGCCAAAAATATGTCCCTAGTTGGGTATCGAAAGTTTATTCGAAACGATTTGGTTTCAATACAATCAAAGATGTCCTTTGCATAAACCAGACAGGTATCAATACCTCTAATATCAGATCCATCTATGAACTTAGCAATTTCATAGTAGCCAGGGCGAACTTTTTCACACAAGTCTCTGGCTAGTTTTTCTGATTCAATTTCACAAAAACCAAGCAAATCTGGAGGATTGCCATTATTCATAATCCTTAGAGGTTTGCTCAAATTCTCTATCTTTCTACTGAGAACCTCTGTGGTCCATCCTTTTTCAGGAATGAATTCTAGATCAGTTGCTATTTCACTTGAATTTACATCAAAAAGATTTTGTAAATTCCAAAACGCAACACTAAATTCCATCATATATATTCTATATAGCGACATAAATTAGCATTTATCTAGCACTTGTCTCGCGGTCAGCCACTTCCGTTGTCCATGGAATATATTACAAGATCTCATCGTTATGCCTTCATAATAATTATTTGATTTGGTTAAAAATTATGCTACATGATATTGGCGGTTGAATACTGATAACACCTTTTGTGCTCAATAACCCGTGCAACCACTAGCATTTTTCTTGTCATCAATTAGAAGTCCAGAAACCAGGTATTCATACAGTACCAATTACAAAATTTTCAAATCATATAAACAATCAGCAAGGGTTATCACTTAGGCATTATCCTATAAATTGATCCCTGATGTATATCCTTGAACTCGGATAATATGTACAGGTACCCGTCAGGTCCAACATCCAAATCGGTTATTATTCCGAAATTTTCGCCGAATTTGATAATGTCAGTTTCATCTTTTTTGTTGAGAACTAAATCAGCGAGATCGCCTTCTAAAGACAGTGATTTCCTGTCTTCCTCCAATTTAAAATGGTATAACGTCCCCTTTCTCGCTGAACCAACAAACATATCATTCTCATAGTCCTTCCCTAGTTTGTCAGAGTTCAAAAATACCAAAGCCGTCGGTGCCACAGGTTTATCCCATACAAATTCGGGATCGCTATAGTGTCCGTTACCATCAAAATCTACGAATTCAACACTCTCGCTAAGTTCCTCAAATAATCCGTCTTTTTCACGTGTTTGGTTTAATTTCCAGATCCCTCAAAGTGTCATTACCTGGACCACCATACAGACGATCATCACCTGGGCCGCCATCAAGAACATCGTTGTCTGAAGAACCGTATAAGACATCATTTTCTAAACCGCCGAATAACTTATCTCGGCCATCATCTCCGTTTAATTCATCGCTTCCTAGTCCCCCATCCAAAGTATCGAACCCTGCTCCTCCTGAAAGGTAATCGTTTCCTGTCGAACCATTTATAAGGTCATTTCCTTGCTGTCCTTGAATTTCGTCGTTGCCTTCCAAGCCATTGATAGTGTCGACTCCGTTCCGCCCTTGGATGTCGTCGTCGGTTACCGTTCCCTGAATCGTATCAGGCGATGACGTTCCGTCAATATCCACCGCACGCGAGATTCTTATGGTTCCTGTTAAAAGGAATAGACTGAATAGAAATACGAGTCCAATATGATATATTAATTGAGTTTTGTTTGACACAATAGTTTCCTAATGGTGTCTGTACTTGATTCTATAATAATTTATCCATGGTAGTGAAATAAAATGACACTTTGACTTTTCAATGTATCATATCATCGGTCGGTAAATTATAAAATTAGATCTGATTGGTACTCAGTCCGGTGAGCCCATTAATACTCACTAGTACAAAAAAGATTATCGCCGTCGATCTTACTGATAGATTGGTCATCTTGTTAAATGAATCATTTCGTGTCTGAAGACAGTCGAACACTAAAATTTAAATAAAATAAAAAACTAGGTCGCCTGGTGCAATCTGCTATTCAGATTCACGGGAAGAATCCCTAATCTCAAAAGAACTTACGGCAGACGTGGATTGATATGCCGGGCTTGACGCCTTTACTTCTATGACTAAGGGTCCGACATCCCCGTTTTCTCCGATAATCCAAGAATAAACAAATTTTCCCTGCGAATCCGTTATACCCCTGAATTCTTTCTCAAAATTATCTCCAGGATATACCAAATTTCCACTTATTTTAGCGTTAACAACTGCTCTCGAGTCTGAATCAGTGATAGATATTGTAGCGCTTTGAGAATCTCCTCTAGCAATAGGGTCTTTCAGGGGTACAATTGAAACTAACAATTTACTGTTGTTAATATCTATTTCTTCAGTCTCAGACAAGTTCGAACTCTTATTTTGTTGTTGTTCTTTAGACTGAAGACCATCTGTATTGTTAGTCTGAGGCGGATTAGGCAATATTCGAAACACTTTACCTTGGCCAATAGACACTACATATAAGTAACCATCCGGACCTACAGTAAGATCCGTAATTCCTCCAAATCCCTCA
>JACMIO010000090.1 GCA_014381105.1 bacterium
CAATAGAGGAAAAATCCATCTGACCTACGATATTGTATAATAGAATAATTGCATAGTGCAGACTCATTATTTGGTAACGGCGGCTCTTGGTGATAACAACCAGCATTGTTGCCATGCCAGTAGGTTTTTGAATCTCATTAGATGATCGGGCAGAAAGGTCCTAAATTCTATTATCTTTATATTTGCTAATTGACAAAAGATCTCAAAGTCCTTTACAGACCAAAAATGTAAGTGTGTAAATGATTGCCGCGGAACATATCCTCTTAACATCTGAATGCGCCATTTAATGTAACCACTATTGGGGATAGTTACTATTATCCCTTTTTTAGCATGATTGATTGCATCATTTAAAATTTTTTGTGGATATGCCGTATGTTCAATTACCTCTAAAAGCAGTATGTAATCATAAAAGGTATCATCAGAAAGACCCAGACCACCCGTGATATCTCGAATTTCTGTTTGTATACCAAGCTGCCTTGCTTTTTCACATGCTGTTGCTGAAATATCCAGTCCAGTCACTTTAACTTTTTTATTTTTTATCAAGTAATCTGAAACAGTTCCGTCTCCTACTCCAACGTCCAATATTGTTGCACCAGGTTCAATCCATTCCTCCACTAGTCTGGCCCTTGATAAGTTACCGGTGTTTACAGCTGAGTGGTATTTTTCATAATCCTCGAAGACTTCTGGGAATTCCATATTACTTTGAGTTAGTGCATTCCATGATTCACGTAATATACCTAACCCAAGTGAAACTCCAAAACGAGGAGCGTAGCGTGATCCCATGCCATTGGTTGTATGAAAGGGGATATTTGATTTAATTGATAATAATTTGTGTATCTTCGATGAATGTTTTTATTTTGGTCAAATTGACTAAAAATAAATGAAAGAAATCAACATCCCTGTTAAAACATGTAAGAGTTGTGGAGAAATATTTGTTACTGGGTATCATGCTTCTGTTGGAATTCAGTTTTGGCTCACAGCGTTAACTTTCTTTGGTGGAATCGTTTATTGGGCTGTAAGAGGTAGATCTGAGCGATGTCCGAAATGTAAAGGACGCGAGTACGAAACAACTTTTAAGACGATTGAAGTATAGTAGGTTGAATACCAAAAAGCAAAATAGTACAAGATATTGTTATCGTAATGCGCGGTTAAGATGTTCATGTCTAACATAGATGACTGGTTCTAGTTTCAATTCAAAACTACATTTGAAAGTAATTCAGTGATAACTTGTGATGTCTTACCGGTTCCGAAAGCCGATTTGGAGTATTTAAAACCGGGAGAAGGTTTTTTGATGGCCTTGACAATTTTCTTGCTATTAACTCCTGTAAGAACATTCCACTGTCCTTTGAGGGTTTCAATCCACTCGGTATTTTTTCTCATGGTAATACAGGGCACTTTTAGTAAGTATGCTTCCTTTTGAATTCCCCCTGAATCAGTAACGACCTTTAGGGAATTTTGTAACAATGCAATAAAATCTATGTATCCTACTGGTAGTAACGTTCTGACATTAGAACATTCTAAGAGTCTACCCAAAAGCCCAAAAGTTTCAAACATCTTTTTCGTTCTAGGATGTATAGGAAATACTATAGTAATGTCCTTGAGTGCTTCAAATGTTTCTAGGAGTTGAATGAAGGAATACTTTGAGTTAGTATTCTCTGCTCTATGCATTGTGAGCAGTAAATATGATTTTGATTTCAGATTTAATATTTCAAGTATTTTTGATTTTTTAGAAATCGACTTTGTCTTGCCTATAATTTCTACTGACAAATCTCCAGTATGGTATACTTTACCTCGTATTCTTTCTTTTTTCAGATTATTCACGGCGTTCGTGGTTGGTGCAAATAGATAATCGCTCAGATGATCCGTTAAAATTCTGTTGTTTTCCTCTGGCATGGATGCATCGAAACTACGTAATCCTGCTTCAATGTGTCCTAATTTAATATTGCACTTATTTGCACATATTGCTCCAGCTAAAGTTGAATTAGTATCACCATAAACAAGAACAAGATCAATTTGTTTTTCCAGGAGTTCACTCTCTAGGCGCTTAATTATTTCTCCAATGTGGAAACACGAACTTCCCGACCCGACCCCAAGGTGAACGTCTGGTTTGGGAAGTGTAAATTCTGAAAAGAAAATATCAGACATTTCATAGTCATAATGTTGACCTGTGTGAATTATTAGATGCTTGATTCCTGAACCCTTTAGTGATCTATGAATGGGCCCTAACTTTACAAAATTGGGTCGAGCTCCTACTATCGATGCTATTTTCATTTATTCAAGATAACAAATTTAAAATATAAATATCCACTTATTTCTTGATCTCGTTAGTTTCTTTAAATGTTGACTATGTTTTAGAAAAACAATAAAAATCTGAAATTTACTATTACTAATAATAGTTCCTAGGCATTAGTATTCCTTAATCTTAATAATTCCATAATTCTCGTCTTCTGTCTTGTTCTTATAGCTTTCCTAATTTCTGGATCATACATGCTATCGTATCCGACTTGTTTTGGTTTATATGACAAATAATGATACAACATTTGGACAGCGCCGATTCTACCCATTGGCAGACCAGTAGCAAAGCACTGCACAAACCTCCCTAAAACAAATAGAGGATGATATCCCAGCGTTCTCATACTTGCACCAAATTCGTAAAAATGGTGGTTGGCACCTAATTGTCGGGTATGTGAAAATCGGGCATTGTTGTTGACAAGATTTCTGAACCCATGATATAGCGACATTTGGAGTATAACAGATTCATATCCCATTTTTTCAGGATAAAGATGGAGAAATTCTTCGAAGAATGAGTTCCTGACGAATCTGCCTGCTCCATGTGGGGTAGAATAACTATAATTATCATAATTGCCAGAGGATATTGCTATTTTGTCGTCAGAGTCCATTTTGTGCATTATTTTTTCGGAATAAGATTCTTCATAATGTGTATCGTCCGTACTTATCATATGATAATCGGTGTTTTCGAGATTTAGATTTCTGGCCAGACTAATTGCACTATTCCAGTTTTTAACTACCCTTCCAATATCATATCCCAAATCAGGATTTGTTATCACATAGAGTCTATTGTTGCTGGACTTTAACCCTTCCAGAATGCGGTATGTACTGTCTGTTGAGCCATCATCAACAACTATAACGTATTTTGGCGCAATTGTCTGTTTTAGCAAAGATACTATGGCATTTTCAATTTCATTTTCAGAATTCCTGCAGGTTACAATCGCAAAATAACTGCCCACGGCTATAATGAAAATAATGCATCTTAAACATCTTTTGTTACTTAAGGTATCTAAAATATTCTCAATATTATGAACTGGGTGTGATGAAAAACAGCTAATTTCTGATTATTAGTTTCTTCAGCCTATTTGACCTTTTTATTATCCGCATTTCCATCATTGTCAGATAATTTCTTGACTCCGTACAATCGTGTTTCTCCCCGGGTAATCTTGAGTAGAGCTTCTCTCATTAATTTCCTGTCCTCTTCACTTACTTTACCTTCAATAAGATCAATCACGTACATCCACATTATAGCTCCAACTTTATTTTCCCTAAACAAGGCATCTTGTTCTACTTTCCATTGACTTTTCCTGTGCCAGTATCCTAATACTATACTCACCGGAACATATGCAAGGATAAACAATACCGCAAAAATCCAAATGCTATTAAAAATCCCAGCCCAATACGGTAGTTTGTCTATTAACAGTTGATACTGGATTGTTATAAAATTGGCAAAAGTCATTGCAAAAACTAGGTAGATACTATGTCCATTACGAAAATCAAGCCAGCGTCTTCTGACCCAGTCTGAATTAAATGAAGCCATATGGAACTAAGCGGTTCTCTTTTACAAATACATTGTGTTAAAATTTTCGCTTAATCAGCTGATCGGTAAACTGAGATTACTGAATTGAAACCAAATAAACTAGTAGAACACTAGACTAGCAAAAACAGGAAATTCCTATAATAAGCTTGCAGAGACTAACCTTGATTAATAAATGCTAGAGTGCTTTTAACAACCTATTCATTTGTTCAAAATCAATTCCAAATCCAAATCGTTTCTCTTCTCTTTTCATATTTCTATACATACTCATGAGTAGTTTGAAATGCTTTATCGAACTGAGTTTGCCATCCATCTTCATCCTGACAATTCTATAAACATCGTCGTAATATCCAAATTTTTTCAGAATTCTTTTCTCATAGAGTTTCGTGTCAAACTTTGAATCCTTATTCAAAACTTCGATAAATATACTGCAGCAGATAAGAGAAGGAATGATTCCTTCTCCGAGCATAGGAAAGACGCAGCCTATTGATTCACCGACTCCTATTATGTTGTCGTAGCTGAAAGGCAGCATTCGCTTGGGTGGAGATAGCCTTATGGGCCTGCCAATTTTTTTCAATACCTTGGCGTGAGGATTCTTTTCAAAGAACTCTGATATCCCAAGATATCTTCTGTCGATATCACCCGCTCCTATATAGGCTCGTCCATTACCCAATGGAAAAAACCAGAAATAGCCACGAGCCCCTTTGTATCCCATGACGTAAAACTCCTCAACCTCATCGACGTTTTCTACGAGATATTCGTAAGATGGTATTATGAAGTCTTCTGGGGATCTTGGAAGCAGAGATCTGTGAAGCCCTGTACAGTCTATAACATAGTCATATTTTGAAAGAAATGCTGATTCTGGCGTACAATGAAAACCGTAGTTTATCTTTAATCCTTTACATAGATCTTGCTCCCAATGGTACTTATCGTACGTGACTAAACCCTTGAGTTCAAGATATTCTGTCTTGTTCTCAGGTAGGTCCATTCTCAATTTATTTCCACGGTGAAGAACATAATTTTCAAAGTCTAGCCCCGCATTCTTGGAAAATATTTCAAGCATATTTTTTGAGGCACCCCAGGCACATACTGGCCAATGCAAATCCTTTTTCGATGCCTCGAAAACTTCTACTTGGTGACCTTCTCCTTGAAGGCGATTTCCAAGGTAGGAACCCGCAACTCCCGCACCAACAATGGCCAGTTTCACGTTTACTTTGGGATAAAAATTGTTTATATTTCTTGTTGATTTGTTTTTTCTCATTTAGAAATTGAGGTAACTCGAATGTGAGTAACTCGGATTTGAAACCAGTATTTAAAACTCTATATTAAAGCGCTTATTTGGATGAATCCAAGTCACATTGTCTTGAGAATAGTGCCGAATCATTCAGGATTGGGCATTAATTGAGATGCATTGGGCATAATTGAGATGCATCGGGCATTAATTGAGATGCATCTTAGTACATAAGGTTATGAACGTAGGGTGGTAGTGAGGTATTTCATTGTCTTTAAGCAATTCAGACCCGGGAACAATTCGGGAAATTTGGTAACTCTCAATAGGATGACCGAGTTTCAAATCGAGCTCGAAATTGAGTTTACTAAAAAGTTTAGTAAAAGTATACTATTATGAAAGAATTTAATATTTATTGTATCTAGTAGAAGAACTACTTATACTGCAACTTAGTTACAATAGAAAGATGAGTTCGACTTATATAGTTAGTAATGTAGCCCTATTATGGATGCAACAAACAATGTCATACACATTAGCAACAATATTGGTAGCACTAGCGACTATCAGTGGGGTAAATATGCAAAGTTCAATGCAAACAGCACTAGCACAAGGCTTACCATTATCAAGTGCAGCATGCGGTCAAGTAGTTCATGGTAACGTGACATTAACTGCAAATCTCGTCTGCACGGGAGATGGATTGATTGTGGGAGGAGATAACACAACGATTAACTTGAATGGATACTCTATCACTGGACCAGGAGATAACAGTTCTAAGGTAGGAGTAGCAGTGCCACATTCAAACAGTGTGGTTATACAGGGTTCTGGAGCTATTCGTAATTTCCAAGCAGGAGTTTTGATCACTGGTTCTGAAAATACTAATATCCACAGAGTAACATTTGACGGAAACAAAATTGCTATCTTCATGACTGGTTCTATTGGAAGTACTGTTGAACAGAACTTTATTGGACCAAATACAATCGGCGTGGCATCTCACTCATCTATAGGAGCTCAGGTACATGCCAACATGATGACAGGTAACGATCTAGCAGGCGTAACGCTTGTCAATACAGACAAATCGCAAGTAGATGCCAATTCAATTGGTGGAAGCAGAAATGGTATATTCCTAGATGCCCAAAGTACAAAGAACACAATACTGTACAACAATGTACTGAAAAATGATGTCGACATAAACAATGCGGATGGATTGCCACTCAACATAAACGGAAATGAACTAATAAAGAACAACTGCTTCGTTAGTCAGCCAAGCGGCGGATGTAATCCTCAATAGGAACAAAGTCACGCAGCTGGGTAAATAACTACAAACCTCTTTTTTTATTTTAATTAACTCTAAAATAGTCCATCGTATTTCTGATAGTCTTCTCTATAAGCAACGAGATAATTGTTATTATTAATTTTCATTTGGTAAATAATAATTCACATCTTTGTTGTTTATTTACCCTTAAGATGAATGTACGGTATTCAGAGACTTATATCTAAGACTATGTTCTCAAAGGGCAAAGTCCTTGTTCCAAATTCTATCTGTTCTGTTATCTAGTATTGATTAAGGATTACATTAAGTAGCATTTCTATAGATTATATCTGAAGATACTTCTAATACTTTTTTCATGAGAACATACTTTAATTCAGCGAAATCATATTTTTCACAAAATAGCAGCATAAAACCCTGCAGGAAAAATATTGATTCAAATAATTCTGAAAGCAGGTCTGGATTTTTTAGTTCAAAAAAGTTAAACTCATTTTTCAGATTTCCAAGTTTATGGCTTGTAGTATCTTCCGTTCGACCTAAAATCCATATAGCGTGAGAAGGTTTGATACCAAATACTGGTGAGTGGCAAAATTCCTCCATCTTGTTTGGGATGGTAGTTACACCAAAGAATTCGGTCATTTTGAGTGAAGCATAAATGGCCAATGGATAAAAAACATCATTACCTAGAATGTGTAAAACATGTTTGGGAAAACTAACATGATTAAACCTTGAGACTAAGTCCATACCGTTCCTATGCCACATTTGAAATTTTCGAGGTATTGATATTCCGGCTAGCTCTAAACATGTGACAACATTTGTTGTAAAGGTACTATAACTCGTACTAGTATTTGTCATGCTTGTTTCAAGAGTGTAAATTTCGTTGCAAACTTCGGCGAGTTCACTCGTTGGGTCAAACGTAACGGCGACCGTTTTTTTTCCAGCTTTAGTTGCACGTCTAGCTACTTCTATATTCGACCTAGTTCTACCTGTGACTGAAATGAAATAGTAAGTCATGTTTTCCATAAATTTTGATCTCGTCAAGTCTGCAGGACTATAACATTTGCAATGATGGTTGGAAACACTTTCTGCAATCAAACCGGCAACGTAAGAATCTCCGGATCCAACAAAGATACAGTTTTTAGATTTTTTTCTACTAGAAACCTGACTTAGAGAATTTATCTGTTCGGTATAATCAAATTTGATTTTTTCTAATGAATCCATTACTAAGTCAATACTTTGTTCAGAAAATAAAGCCTTAACGGAAATGATCACAATTGCATTCAACTGAATTATCAATAATAATTACTCCTAATAGATTTGAAATAAAATGGAAAGCAGTTTAGCCATTCTAGTCTATGGCAAAGCAAACACTGGGTTATAACATATCCATTAATCAGAGAATCGCTATCAAAAATTTTGTCGAACTTGGGTTTCAAAGGTTGATAATCTGTTATAGCTCGGGCAATACGCTATTACATTTGATACCAATCACTAAAAAGTGGTTTTCTCAGATTTTTTCCTATGAAAATCTTAATAAGATATCGAACAGAGATCATATTAAATTCTATGTTAAATTTACAAGATAACAATGTAACAGGTAATAGTCAAATTTTTGGTTCTCCAACTCTTTCAATTATTTTGCCGACGCAGCATGACAATCCTGCATATCAGTCACCGGAAGATATCAAGAAAATTATCCCTAAGGGAATTACGTTTGAGATAATAGTTGCTCATTATGACACGAATATTAGTAGAACTACTACTACTACCGATGCATTTTTGAAGGTACTGAATAACCCGGACAAAGAGTATGATGACACGGGTTACAAATTCAAAGACAGTGTTAGTCACTTTGAAGTGAAAGGGAGTTTTATTTCTGCTATTTTGAAAGGAATGCAACTATCGACCGGGCAATTTATTCTCGTAATGGATGCAGATTTTCCTTATCCCAAGATAATTACAAGCAAACTGATTGCTGAATTGATAAAGAATCCAAATTCCATCATAGTAGCATCACGATATACGAAAGGTGCGTCTCTGCAGAATCTACCGTTTTTACGCCGCTTGATAAGCAAGGGAGCAAGGACAATAGCAAGACACGGATTGAGCATAACTGACGTAAAGGATCCACTGTCACGTTGTTTTGCGCTACCACGACAACTCGTTAAAAGTGTAGAGATAGAAGGTAAGGGAAATCAGCTTCTTCTTGAAATACTCGTGAAGG
>JACMIO010000091.1 GCA_014381105.1 bacterium
ATCTTGAAATTCAAAAGAAATTTCGATGGATTTCGTGGAAATAAAGTCTTCATTACTTCCGGCACTTTCTTTACCTGGTGAAACAGTCATATTGGTAACATTCCTTGCAAACTCTACAAAGTCAGAACTGACTGTGTTTCCAGATAAAGCTGAAAATTTACTAGTGTCTGTTGTTTCCAAATAGTATACTGTATGATCGGCTGAACCAATCTTTTTAAGAAAAGCAAAATAGACCGTTTGGTAGGTATTTGGAGCAGTTTCCCTTTCCCCTTCAAACACGATTAACCATGGGGTTGATGGCCCAACGTTCGTTGCTAGATTGTTTCGATTTTGATCCAAAATTTGATATGCACCAGATAGGTTACAGACACCTTTAGATTCCATAACAATCTCGCTCATTTGGTTAAGGGCTATTTGAGCCTCATACTGAACATCTACAACGCTTTGTGTAACGCTATAACTTTTCAAGTGTATTACAAGGAAAGATCCGACAACACCGATAATTGAACCAGCAATCAAAAGTGCAGCCATCATTTCTACCACAGAAAAACCATTGGTATTATTTAGCCATCTATTTCTAGTCAAGGAATATCCCTCCAGTCGCAGCAATTAACTTAATACTGGCTTGTTGATCTGTTGCTGTACTTTTAAAAAGATATGTGCCAGACCCACTTAGCGCTTTGCCTGATGCGCGGTCGAAGCTGATACTAACAGTTCCAGCAGCAATAAGATCTTTTAGTTCAGTTGTAATTCCCACATTATCTGTATACATAATATAAATTGACTTATGAAGGTTCACTGTCTTCATCAATTGGTTTGTTACTGAATTATCCCATACCTCATAATAATAACGACCATTTGTAGAATCATATTTCCAGATCACATGATAAACTTCATCTAACGTTGACAATGTACCGTTTCTTGCTTCACGTAAGTCTGTTTTGTATTGGTTCGCATAAGAATCTAAATTGGAATCAAAAACAATCTTAATTCCAAAAGATGATAAGCCAATCGCAACAGCGACAATCGCAATTGAAATGAGCAATTCGATTAATGTAAATCCCTTCTCATTGTTATATTTCATAAATCTATTCTCCATTTACACTTAATCTATACTCCAATGCTTATAGTCGATTAATTCTTTGTATCTTCTTTGAATGTTACTATTACTATTTATTGAAATGACTGTAGAATCAACATATTCTATTAACGGAATACCCGATATCGCAGCAACATCAAATATTTCTCTAAGTTTAGGTGTGTTGCGAATTAATCGGGCTAGCATTTTTTCAGTAGCTGCATTGCCATTTGTAAATGTGTTATTACTACCGTTTACCTCTATGTCCCCTTGTGCGATGATTGTGCCATTGAAATGGACTTCTCCAGAAGTAATCACATTCCCGGGTGTAAGAATAATTCCTTGAAAACTCGTAGTTCCAGACAGTAAAGCAACTGTTTCATAGTTAACCGTATCTGGATTATCAGATCCTCCAATACCTTTAATGTAAACTCCTTTTGTTTCAGGTAAACATACGACC
>JACMIO010000014.1 GCA_014381105.1 bacterium
CACTGTACATGAAATCAGAGACTAAATCTTTGGCCTTTTCCCTCTTTTCCTGAAACATTGATATGAATGAAGTTGAGTGACTTGACAAATCGTGTTTACACTCTCCACAAAGAAGATTCCCACTTCTACATCTTAGTTCCCTCTCGTTGGATTCAGCAGGTGTATCAAACATGTATTTGAGGTATGAAAAAACAGAACATACTCCAGGATTACCGCCCAATTTTTTCTGAAGTGAAATTGTTGGCTGTCCCCCTGTGAATGTATTAGATATTTTCTTTTCAATTATGTCTAGATCATCTGTAGTAAATATAGCTGTTTCAGGATCTGATGATGACATCTTGCCGACAGTTTGTAGACTTGGCAAGAATTTACTATGGATTTGTGCGGGTTTATAAAAACCGATTTTTTCCGCTATATCCCTGGTCAATCTCCAGTAGGGATCCTGATCTATTGCAGCAGGTATAAGAACGGGCGTGGGTCTGCCTTCAATTATTGAGGGGAGAAAACATGGAACTGCTTGAAGAGGAGGAAATCCTATCATGCCAATATTGGTTGAATTAGTAAAGCCAAAGATACTCTTTGCAGTTGAAAATGTGATCCGTTTTGCTATCTCTAATGAAGTTGAATAGAGGTGTTTTATGTGCTTTGAATTGACGATTATCTTGGTTTTACTCTTGTTGAAACCTATTGCAATAATGTCAAGAATATTCTCATACACATTCTTGTTGATCTCTTCCATTGATTTATTTCCGAACAAGAATTTTTCGTCATCGGTAATCTGAAACAAAAGGTTGGAATCAAATTTGTCTTGCAAGTGTTTGGTTAGAAACCAAGGCATCAGATGACCAAGGTGTACCATTCCAGATGGTCCCCTTCCAGTGTACAGGTAAAATTTTTCATTGTTTTCATATTTATTTAATATCCAATCAAGATCTCTATGGGAGAAAAAGAATTTGTGTTCAAGTAATGGATGTAATTCACCAGTAAACGACTTGAATTTTTCGAGTAATTCGTCAGTTATTTCCTGTGTTCCAAATTTTTTCATTAATCGAGCATAATCTACAGATCCCTCTACTTTCCACGGGGTTACTTCAAAATCATCAGAATAATCCTCTTTTGATGAATCACTCATTTTATTATATATACATGATTCGAGAGCTTTAAACGTTTAAAAAGTATTCCATCAATGTCTGATCCATATTTAAATGACGGAATTAAACTTGCATAAAATAGAGAAAAAAATTCTACTATCACTTGTAAAGCATGATAAAATTGATATTGAGACATTAGCATCAAACACAAATCTTTCATTGGATAATGTGAGACGTGGGATTGAATGGTTAAAGTACAAAGGATTGGTGTCAGTGTTTATCAACAAAGATTCAATCGTTCAACTCGTTTCAGAAAAATCGAATGATGGATCTTCAAAAGATAAAACAGATGGTTCAGTTAGTTTAACATTACCAGAAAGAAGAATCGTCAACTCATTAAAGAACAACGGCCAGAATGCCATCAGGATTGGCGATCTTGCCAAAATTTCAAGGCTATCAAATATTGAATTTAGTGTTGGAATACAGAATGCTCTTAGAAACGGTTGGTTGACTAAAGATGCAGATACTATGAATCTAACAGAAAATTCAGAAAAACTTTCAAACGAGGAGATTCTTTTAGAGAAAATCTCAAAACTAAAGAAGATGAAACTTTCAGATTTGACTGATCAGGAATTACGTGGGTTTAATCTCTTAAAAAAACGTCCAGGATATCTTAAAGAAACAATTGAAAAATCATTCGACATCTCGCTTACAAATGAAGGTAAAAAACTAGTACCGAGTATCAAGAATGACGAACAGGAAGGGATAAGTGCAATTACAGCTGAAATATTAAATAGCGGAAAATGGAAAAATGAGAAATTTACGGAAATAGATGTATCATCTCCTGTACGCTCTTACGCCATGGGAAGGACGCATCCTCTTACAGATATTATTAATGAAATTCGAGAAATTTTTGTATCAATGGGATTTACTGAAATTGAAGGCCCAACGATTCAATCATGTTTTTGGAATTTTGACGTATTATTTACACCGCAAGATCATCCAGCAAGGGACATGCAAGATACATTCTACATTTCAAACTTGATTGATGAAGATATAGATCCTAATATTAGTAAACAAGTATCAAACTTTCACGCGATGGAATGGAATTATGACTGGGACATTGAAAAATCAAAGCAAACCGTTCTCCGTACCCATACTACTCCGGTTACTGTAAAATACCTTTCAGAAAGTAAGATGAGTGAAGGAAGAATCTTTTCAATAGGACGAGTTTTCAGAAATGAAAAAATGTCTTATAAGCATCTAATGGAATTTCATCAGATTGAGGGAATTGTAATTGGTGAAACAGTTAACTTGAGAGATTTGATGGGTCTACAAAAGCAATTTTATTCTAAACTTGGATTGGACAAAGTAAAGTTTTGGCCTACATATTTTCCATATACTGAACCTTCGTTACAATCAATGGTCTACATAGATAAACTTGGAAAGTGGGTTGAATTATTTGGTATGGGTATGTTCCGACCGGAGGTAACTCAGTCAGTTGGCATCACAAATAATGTACTTGCATGGGGAGGAGGGCTTGAACGAATTGCCATGATAAGATACGGATTAGATGATGTACGCGAACTCTACGATAACAAGCTATCGTGGTTAAGGATACAACCAATATGCCCGTTGTAGAATTTCCAGTGGAAGACATCAATAGGCTTTTTTCTGATTACGATCTAGAGTATATACTAAATATGCTACCATTTATAGGACTGGATTTAGAACACCAAGATGATAAAAATATAAGGTTAGAATATAGTCCAAATCGTCCGGATTTCTCCACTTTTTATGGTATTGCCAGAGCACTGAATGGGTTACTGGGCAAGGAAATGGGAATACCAAAATTTGAAATATTTGAGAATAGCAAAAATCTCATCAACGTGGACTCTTCGGTCCTAGAAATAAGACCATTTATCGTGGGGACAGTAGCTAAAGGTCATCAGTTAAATAACAAAACCATCAAGCAAATTGTTTCTATGCAAGAAGATCTGCATAATGGACTTGGAAGAAAAAGGTCAAAGGCCTCCATAGGATTTCACAATTTGGACAACATGGATTTTCCATTAGAGTACACAACTGCGGAGAATCTGAGCTTTATTCCTCTTGATAATTCTTCTGAATTAACATTAACTGAAATACTATCCAATACTGAACCAGGAAAGAAATTTGGAAAGTTGTTAGCTGAATCTCGGTATCCTATCTTGAGGGATTCAAAGGGAAATGTGATATCATTTCCACCAATAATTAATAGTGAAGGAACAAGAATACGAGATGGTGTTAATAATTTATTTGTAGAAGTTACTGGTATCGACAAGAAAGCTGTTTACAATGTCTTGGACAATATTGTTCCTACATTGGCTGATATTGGATTTAAGTTAGAGACGGTGATTATACAACAAGGCAATACTCGCGATTCTTTTACCGCAAACCTGAATACTTCTTTACCGAACATCAAAACAGATTACATCAACAAGGCTCTTGGTCTATCATTATCAAACGAGGATATAATAAATTGCCTCCGAAAAAGCAGATTGGATGCGACGGTTATAGATTCGGGTACAATTAATTGTGTGATTCCAAACTTTAGAATAGATATTTTTGGTCCGATTGATATTGTTGAGGAAGTAGCAATCGGATATGGACTGTATAACATGGAACCTTCTTTACCAGAATTCAGATTTTATGGCAACAAGAGCAGGCAAAATTATTTTTTTGACAAGATTCGACAGGCAATGATTGGCATGGGATTAATTGAAAATATCAACTTCATTTTGAGTAATAAAGATATTCACTTTAAAAAAATGAATTTAGATAAGCCTAATTTTTTTACAGTAAACAACTCAAAGAGTGATGAACATGATATATTGAGACAATCACTCCTTCCATCATTACTATTTTCATTGTCTAAAAATATACATGAAGAATATCCACAAAAACTGTTTGAAATAGGACCAATTTTCAAGCCAGAAAAAGAAAATTTTGAAAAGTGGAATTTGTGTTGCGTTAATGCATTTAATGGAGTAACATTCAGTGAAATTAAAGCAGTTCTACAGACACTTATGGAAATTTGCTTTAATGTCAAATTTGAAACAAAACCATCAGAAAATTTATCATTTGTTAGGGGTAGAAGTGCCGATATAATCTACAAGGGGGTAGTCATTGGACAGATAGGAGAAATTTCCCCTTTACTAATAGATAGTTTTAAAATAAAAATGCCCGTTGCCGCATTTGAGTTAGATCTCACAGAATTATTACGAATTTGACCAGAATATTTATAATGACACAAACTGATGTTATTATTACTTGGTCAATAACTAAATTGACGAAGTAGCCCCGGTAGAGAGTGCACTATGAGATGTACATTTAATGTATGGCTATCAATGACTAGTTGTGGGTCAGAAACGGGGTACATAATACTCCTATACTAATTGTAATCTATTGTTTGTCCTAAAATAAGACGTGCATGAATAATAAGGGAAAACTATTTTGCAGATTAATTCTTAATTTCGTTAAAAAAATCCAAAATCATTGATTTTGCCTTATCAGACACATTAAATTGATCTAAAACTGTATTTGGATTTTTGAAGAGCTTCATTCTAAACTCAGGATCAGTATGGGCCATACGAACTATGTCATTTATTGCTTTCAGATCGCTATCGCTATATTGCAAGCTATCCAGTTATACTATTCACGCATATTTCAAATTTTAGAAAAATTGATATTGATACCAAATTATTCAAATCATCTATGGAACTTGAGCCAATACTGCTCAGAAGCCAGAAGAAATTGAAGGGTAAAGTAACATCAAGAACGAAAACTGTACAAGAAACCCTTGATACTATTCTTCCGGTTTCAAGCAATATTGGAGTAACAAGACTTGCAGACATTACAGACATGGACATTCTTCGCATACCAAATTTTTCAGCCGTTCTACCAGGAACCGAGGATTACATTTGGGTCTATAGTGGAAAAGGATCTACAAAATTGGATGCAAAGGCAAGTGCTTTAATGGAAAGCATTGAAATATATTGTTCTTTGCCATCTGGCAATCAAAATAGGATGATTCAAACATCTTATAAAGAAGTTTCAAATGTTTCAAAGACACTACATCCTTCTGACGTGGTAGAACCAATGTTGTTTGAATATGATGAAGATATGATTATGGATTTTCTATCCGGATATGATTTGATAAATAGCGAACATATAATGGTCCCCGCTCCGCTGGCTCTTTTTAGATATTCTCCCAAGCCACCTGCCGTTAATCCATTTGCGTATCATCATACTAACGGTCTTGCTTCTGGCAACGTTTTAGAAGAAGCAATATGCCATTCGCTCTGTGAAGTTATTGAAAGAGATGCAACAAGCCTTGCGGAATTAAATGCAAGTGCACTGCAGTACAATAGACTCAGAACAATGATTAAATATCTATCCGACAATGGAGTAAGTATAGATCCTATTCCTAGTACCGAATTTGTAGACGATGATGCTAAATATCCCGATGTCGATATTTCAAATATTGATTTCAAACCTGTATCAAATTTGGTAACAAAATTTAATAATTCTAACATCCCGCTCATAGTTAAGGATATTACCTCTCCTATAGGAATACCAACTTTTAACGCAAGTAGTATTGAGTGGATCACAGAAAATTATGGATACCTTGCTGAGGGACATGGAACTCATCCAGATGCAAGAATTGCATTATTGAGAGCAATTACAGAAGTTTCTCAGACACGAGCTGCAAATATTCAGGGTGCAAGGGACGATCTACGAAAAATCTCATACGGAAATAGCAATAGTGATGAAAAAAAGACATGGCAATTTATGAAATCAAAAAACTCTGTCAAGTTTTCTGAGATAAAATCTTATGTAAACGACGACATTTTAGATGACATCAATCTTATACTTTCAAGGCTAAATTCAAATGGACTGAACCAGGTAATTGTAGTTGATCTCACAAATCCTCAAATAATGATACCTGTAGTAAGAACAATAGTACCTGGGTTGGAAACATTCAAAATCACAAAAGCTGTGATAGGAAAAAGAGGAAGGGAGTCTTTTAAAACATGAACAAACCAATAGTATATCTTGGACCTACACTAAGAAGAGAAGAAGCAGTCAAGATTTTAGATGCTGATTATAGAGACCCAGCAAAGAAGGGAGATTTTTTGATGTTATCTCAGGATTCGGACGAAAAAAAATATGTTGGGTTTATAGATGGAGTTTTCCTGCATGACTATCCTCCGCCACCAATTGAGGTGTATCATCTTGCTACACGAAAAAATATTGAATTAATAGGCGCGTCCAGTTTGGGCGCATTAAGGGCCGTTGAGTTAGAAAAGTTTGGAATGAAAGGAATCGGCAAGATTTTTCAACTGTTTAAGAATGGTGTAATTAACGCTGATGATGAAGTCGCAGTAACGTTCGTTCGGGGGAGCAACATCCTGCAATCTGAGGCCATGATTGACATTCGTTTCAACTTGTTCTTGGCGTACAAAAAAGGAATAATAACTAATGAGACCAAGAAAGGATGTGCAAAGATTGCAAAGAGCATTTATTTTCCATTTAGAAATTATGAAGATCTCATAAATTTAACTCAACAAAAGTGCCCTTCGATTCATGATGAGCTTGAAAATTTTAGGAGCTACATATTGAAAAATAGAGATAGTCTTAAGGCTCGTGATGCCGTAAAACTTTTGAAATATCTAAAAACTGTATCCGAATAAAAGTATCTTTATAATTTAGAAAATACTTGACTATTCGGCTGAAAGATCCCAGAAATTCGCGTCCTTGAATTCTTCTATTGGCTTGCCCAATTTTTTCCATTCTTTAAAAGATCTTGAATACAATCTAATTTTTTTCACGCCTCCCATCCTCAATGCATAGTATGCAAGTCCTGACAGAGTTCCTACACTACCACAATAGGTGATAACCTCATCATCTGTGGATATACGTCTGTTTTCCATAAATCTTTTAATTTCTTGAGGTTCTCTAAGTATTGATTCAGTTGTTCCTAACATGGTATAAGGTAAGTTAGTAGCTCCTGGGATATGCTCACTCAAGAAATTTAGTCGTTCTCTCGAATCTACGAGAATTTTATTCTGCTCACTTTTTGCTTTTTCTACTTCATCATAATTGGCAAATATATCATTATTTACCCTAAGGGAATGCTTGGCTTTTGGAAATACATTAATTTTTTTCTCCGTTTCAAATCCATAACTTTTCCAATTGGTAAAAGTTGTTTCAAGCAAAGATGTGTTAGCATGTCCTACATATTGAAACGTCCATGCAACTCTAGCAGCAAGTGCACCAAATGTATCATCATATACAACTACAGGAGTCTTATCAGAAATTCCAGATTGTTCTAGCAATAGAACTATTTTTTCGGGAGTATCGTTGTCAAGCACCTTGGCAAGGGGTATTGATATTGCCGTTTTGATATGTTCCTTTTTGTATTCATCCTCCTTTCTGACATCCACAACTCTGACTGAATTTTTTCTAATCAAAGTTCTCAGAATATCTGCACTTGTCACTATATCCTGAAAATTGCTTGTTGAATGATTCCTTGATAAAATACTTTTAGTCTTTTTTTCTTTAGTAGCATATTTCAAGCTGCGCATTCTCCTCTAGCAGTCTTTGCACTGAATTTTACATCGTTACCGTAATCCATATAGGCGTCAGGATCTTCCTGGGGACTCGGTAATGAGATAGTTTCCACTAGGGCTGTTTTTATATCTTCCAGATTCTTTGCTGTTCTATTGCCATTGGGTGCTCCTTTAATCAGTTTGTTTATCCATATTGCAAGTGACTCATTAGTGCTTCGTTCCTGTCTGTAAATATCAATTATTTTTATTATGGTGGATATGACTCTTTTTGCTGGAACACGCATTACCGATTTACCCAGTACCCCGTCTTCTCCATCCTTTCCACCAAACATCATCGTATACGTTGGGGTCATGGTTCCGTCTATCCTTGTTGCCCCTCCGTAAAATCCTATTGTTGCAATTTCGTGTTGCCCACAAGAATTTGGACATCCACTTATCTTTATGGTTGAGTCTCTAAGGTCATCTTCAGTATCAAGTCCAAGTTCAATGAATTTGGATTGGATCTCTTTTGCCAGTCTGTGAGAATTGGTAATTGCTAGGTTGCATGAAGTTGTGCCAGAACATCCAACAGCTGATGACATGGTCAGTGCACCTGGATTTGCAAGTCCAGTTTTGGCGAGTTCATTATAGAATTCTGGTAGATCCCTGGCTTTAACGAATCTTACAGCAAAATTTTGATTAGGAGTATTCCTTGCACAACCCTCGCCAGAATAAGTTTGAATAGTCTTTGCAAGGGACCGGAGCTGATTTGAAGTTATATCGCCGGCACCCAACGTAACGAATACCACAAAGTAACCATTCTGTTTTTGGGAAACCACATTGGAGTGAATCCATCTTTTATACGGATCACTATTGATGTCCACTTTTTCATTAATCAGCGGTAATTTCTTACCATTGGATAATTGCCTGATACTGGGACCTTCCGATTCTACTTTGTATCTATTTAATGTTTCAAGTGAAATGGTCATTTCTACATTTGATCTCTCTTTGATTACCAATTTCTGAAACTTTTCCCATCCCATCTCATTTACCAAATATCTCATTCTATTCCTAGCCATATTTTCACGATTCCCAAGTCTGTCAAACAATCTCACTGCAGCCATACATGTTGATACGAGTCTTTCTTCAGGAGTAAATTCCTCTAACAGGTATCCTATGAATGAAGCAGCTCCGAGGCCACCACCGAGATATATCTTGAATCCATTAGTTCCATCCTTTTTCATCGGGATCAAGCCGATATCAGCAATCCTTACCAATCCATGATTGGAGCAACACGCGAAATTGATCTTGAATTTCCTTGGTAGATTTTGACAGACTGGATTTCTAAGAAAGAATCGAGCAGTTGCCATGGCATAAGGAGTTGAATCAAATTCCTCGTCTGGACACACTCCAGCAAAA
>JACMIO010000015.1 GCA_014381105.1 bacterium
AATAGCTATATAGTTAAAAGAACTTTTGCCACGTTGGATTGCCTCTCCATAAACAAGTAAATAATATAATTATTCACTAGAAATGATTTTTCGTAAATTCAATATTCATCGATTGACATTCCCAGGTTATGCCCACTTGGGTTTGAATTTTTGCCAAGAGGATAGAAGGAAGGTATCAATGTGGAATAGAAAACTGATGGGAGGAATTGGGTTGATTGTATAATAAGAAACAACCTTTGCCCACCAGTTTCTTTTGCTCTACGATTCATTGTATGGCGGATTATAAAACTCTTAGATCACCAATATAGGGGGGAGGGGGTTATTTACAAACTAGTTTTCATCCAGAGTAACAGTTATCACAATGTCTCGTGTAGTATTGTTGTTGAGCATTTCTCTTCTAATAGAAAAGCAACAAAGGATATCAAATTCATGATGAGTTATACTATTACCACTATTAGTTTGACATGTTAATATTTCAGTTTGAAATTTTCACTCCTCGTCAAATATTGATTCAAGTGTAGGTACTGAACTGGAAAGCTACTTAATTTTTTAGTTGCAAATCCAAACTTTTCGTGATCTTCGATTAATGTACCACAGATGTTAAATAAAGTCAACATTATTCTTAATGGATGAAAATTAGAAAACAATTATTTATTCTCTCAGCCCTTGTTTGTTTCCTGTCTGGAAGCTTTTACCTAACGGGGGTACAGAACACATTCGGTCATGAAAGTAGATTGTATACCATCGGAAATCAAGATTATTGGATTACAGTTGGCTCTATGAACGAGCCGGTGTATGTCGATGATAAATCAGGCGCTGAGACTTTCATCAGAATGGCAGACCCTGCAAATCCTCTAGACCGAAATGCCAATGGTACCAAGATGATTGACGGATTAGAGAAAACTCTAAAATTCGAAATTTCAGCTGGAGATAAGAAAAAGATGCTAGAAATAGAACCAGCTTTTAACGACCCTGGTCATTATGAGGCTGTATTTTATCCTACAATCGAAACTACTTATAATTACAGACTATTTGGTACCATCAACAACGTCAGTTTATCCCTTGATTTCCAATGTAGCACGGCAGAGGGAGAAGGTAATCAAGATAATTCCACAAAACAGATTTCTGAAGAAGTAACACAAAAAGCTCAGCGTGGTGCCTTTGGATGCATTACCGCAAGAACAGATGCCTCATTTCCTGAACCATACCTATCAAACAATGAAATTGTTAAAATGATTAATGAAACAGGAAATTCAAGCTCCAATTAAATTACTTGAGGTAAGAAGGAAGCAAGAATTACTCCTATTTTTTGTATACTTGAAAATTGAACATTTCGGATATTCAACAACATGTTTACAAAGTTTAGTTCCATCCATATGCTAAAAAAATCACACTTCATTTTCTTGTTGTTAGTACCAATTTTCCTTGAATCAGGACTTAGTTTGCAAGAAGTCGTATATGGTCATGCAGTACCAGACAGATATTCATTTGAACCAAATTCATTAATTGACACATTACAAACGTTTCCTGACAAAATATCTATTCTATTTTCTGAGAGGCCAGATCCCAAAGTGAGTTATATTCATGTCGTAGATTCGAAAGGGCAACGAATAGACAATGATGATTTCAAAATAACTGGTCAAAATGGAAGAGAGGGGTCAATTTCTTTAGATAAGAATATCGTTGAAGAGGGTGTTTATTCAATTTCATGGTTGACCTTATCCATAGATGATGGTCATGTTGCAAAAGGGACCTATGTCGTAGGGGTTGGAAATTTTGAAAATCTGGAAAATGCAAGCCAAAACCTCTTACAAGACAACAATGTATTTTCTCCAATTTTGGGTGTTCTGAAAGCTCCTGTAATAATAGGGCAAGTAAGTATCCTGGGATTTGTTGTACTGCACATATTTCTTTGTAATAATATCAGTAAAACAGAACTGCGAAACAAAGTTGAATTTCTACTAACTCCTAGATTTACGAAGTTAGTTGTAATGTTTTCAATTATGATGGGAATAGGTGTTACTTTGTTACCTCTTTTTCAAGCAGTGGTCGTAAGTGGTTCTGAATCATCTTACATTAATAATCTCGAATTACTGTTATTTGAAACAGATAATGGTGTTGTTTGGATTGTTAGGGTAATCTGTAGTGTAACCATAATGTGTATTGCTTATTTCTACGGTAAGGTGATATCAAGAAATGTTGAGGTAAAGGGGCAAGACGAGGATCATAGTAACGGAGTGGCTTTGTTATTCTTGATATTAATTCTTACTTGCATTTTTATTGGTACAAATAGCTTTGTAAGTCATAGCAGCTCGCTACAATCATGGTCTTTATTAGGGATCACAACTGATTTCATCCATTCAGTTGCTGTTTCTATTTGGATGGGAGGACTGATGTATGTTTCATATGTTTTCTTTCCAAGAGCAGCTAGCATTAATACAATAATCTCCGAAAAAACTCATCAATTTTCCTCAGATCCAAAATCCGTGACATTATTAATATTATCCAAATTTTCTCTATTAGCAACTGTTACAATTGCAATTATAGGAATTACCGGACTATCTCTGGCATGGTTACATATTCGTACTGCTGATGAACTACTCATTTCAGATTATGGGAGGACTCTTATAATAAAATTATGTATTGCCGCACCAGTCGTCTTCATTGGGGTATATCATCAATTCTGGATAGATAGGATGCTAAATTTCCTTGGTATCAAAAAAACTGAAAATAAAAAGATCGCTGAAACAAAATTTGGTCCTAAAAAATTAGAATCAATCAAATTAACAATCAAAATCGAAACCCTTTTGATGATGCTATTATTGTGCGCTGCATCACTTTTAACAGTAACTGCGACACCCGATCTAAGGGGACATAAGAATATACCTGTCATCAACTCTGAACATTCATCAAATAATACCCAAAGAGAATTTGTACGGACACTGGAAGTTCAAGGAGTTCCTATAGATTTACTGATACATCCATTTCATGTAGGTTTTAACAATTTTACTATTAGTATCATTGGAGAAAACCAAAATTTGACTGAAACTTCTAACACATTCATTGAATTTAGGAAAAGTGATTTGAGTTTGGGCCCAATTATTGCTAGCTTGGAAAGAATCAACGCTACTTCGTACTCTACATTTGGGGGTTATCTGAGCCAATCCGGAGAGTGGGATTTAAAAATAACCATTCAACGGATAAATTCATACGATTTAAACTATCGCCTAGGAGTAACGGTAAATAGTAGTGAGATTATGACTGAGCATAATAGTAACGAAAATTCAATGTCAGGAAATTTGGATCCTATGCATGTTCCGTCTGAATTTACCAACGTAGCAATTCTGATGTCTATTGTTTTGGCAAGTATGTCAGGATTCTTTTTTGCCAGAGGATTAAAACGGCTGACGATTATTAACCGCTACTTGAACATAAAATAAGATGTTGACTGGATATATCTATCCTCTTAGAGGTCTTCTTTCCCAACTAATCTTTGCGTCATTAAGAAGGTAATCGCAGATTCTACAAGTTAATCATCTCGATCAATGGGATAATAATCGTCTAAA
>JACMIO010000002.1 GCA_014381105.1 bacterium
GGTAATTCATGAGCAAATTCTGTAGAAAATGTATTAAATTGCGAATGTCAAAAAATGTGCATTTTGTACATCATTGATTTAATACAAATATTGAATATCTAAAAAACTTGAGAACATAGTGCAAAAAGTGAAATCAGAAAAAAATCTCATTTCAGACAGATTCAAACTTATTTAACAGGATATTTTAGATACTAAAGTAATTGAGACTGATATTGTTAGGTTTTGGTGTTGTTGGTCAGAGCTTTGTCAAACTATTGCTTTCACATTCGACAGATCTCTATAATGACTATGGCATAAAACCCAAAGTTGTAGCATGCGCTGACAATGGAGGAATAATTACCTGTGATCAAGGTCTAGATTTGGACAGACTCTTAAATGTCAAAAAGAAAAAGAAATCTATTATCCATTATGGAGTAAAAGGAAACCGTTCTGAAATACTGGATGTAATTGAAAATATTGATGCAGAGGTTGTCATCGAGCTAACACCAACCAACATAGTCGACGGAGAACCTGGAAAAAATCATATTATATCAGCAATGAAATCTGGCAAAAATGTCATTACAGTAAACAAAGGTCCACTTGCACTGGAATTTCCCTCATTGATGGAGCTTGCAGAATATAATAGAATTGCCTTTAAATTTAGTGGAACCGTAGGAGGTGGTACACCCATACTGGAATTTGCTAAAAGGTGTTTGAAAGGAGACAGAATAATCTCATTTGAGGGAATACTTAACGGTACAACAAACTATATTCTGAGCAAGATGTATGAAGGCCTAAATTTTTCTGAAGCTCTTCAAGATGCTTCTGAAAAAGGATATGCGGAAAAGGATCCAACGCTTGATATCGATGGATACGACGCAGTTGCAAAATTGGTGATTGCATCAAATTTCGTAATGAATATGAAATCAACAATGAAGGATGTTAGAAGAGAAGGTATCAGAGATGTAAAACCCTCGCAAGTTCTCAATGAACGAAAAAAGGGTAATGCAATAAAGCTGATTGCAAGCTGTGATGGAAAAAATTTGGTCGTTGAACCGAAACCAGCTTCTATGAAGGATCCGATATGTGTGGATGGTATTCTGAATGCTATTACATTTACATGTCAGCACTCCGGTCAGCAGACAATAATCGGTAAAGGTGCGGGTGGCATGGAAACCGCAAGTGCAATATTGAGAGATTTAATCGACATCAGGAGCACAATACGATCTTAATTGAAAATATGAAAATTGTCAGTGTTGTTAAAATTGAATCATGATGTCATCTTTTAGTAAATTATGAATTCATTGATGTTATAGTACTGACTAAAATCTACCTAGACGGTTTGTAGTTTATCTAATACTGAATTAATCAAGAGAAGATCATCTGCTAAAAACCTTCTCTTTTGCAAAAGTCTGTATTTTAAAATTCTTCTGTAGCTTGGTGTATATTTTTTATGTAGTTTCTCTATGTTCCACTCCATTAGGTCCCTGATAAATTCTCTCTCCTTGACGCGCAAACAGGATGGCATAATTTATTTCATAATAAAGAATATAGTACCTTATTACGGTTATCCGAAATCATATCCCTAAACTTTACGAAAGTGCCGATGTTGCATTATGGTAAATTGCTATTTGAAATTTCGACAGGAAGATAATACAAATAACTTGATTTTGTGACGTATTTTGACTCTACGTACTAAATTTCAATGCATTTTGATGATTTACTAGTGTACAATATCATTCATTAAAGGAATCGCAGGCTTATGTTCGCATTTAATACGATGTCAGGTAACATTGCAAGTCATATCCTGCATTCTCATATGAGACTCCATCCTCTACCTACTTGTTTTAGTAGTTCTGTCAAATTTAGCATACGTCAGTGAAAGTTAATTAATCTTGGGATCTTAGATTAACTCATGAGCAAAGAGAATGATCCATTCAGCAGGCTTATCAGAGAAAATATCGAAATGGCCTCAAATCAAATTAAACACAACGTAGAGATGGCCTCAAATCAGATTAGAAACAACGTAGAAATGGGAACAACAATGACTAATTCCTTTATTAAGATGAGCGGGATGCTCAGCAAGGAGACAACTATCGCATTCGAAAATGCAAGGAAAGAAATGATGGCGTCTGCAGAAAGGATGAGGCAAGAAATGATGGCCTCTGCAGAGAAAATGAAAGGAAGTTTTCATACGCAAGAGAGAATCATAATCATTTCCCAACCGGCGATTGACAAAGTATAAGAATGTTTCATATGATTAGACAATAAATTGCTCACATTCGAGTCACGCTTAGACTACATTTCTAGAATTTGAATAAAAATTAAATTATGTATGATGCGTCTATGAGTAATATTGACTCAGGTTGTAACAAACGATGTAAAACAATTACGTATGGACTTCATTAATATAAGAAAAACTACTTCAGACATCTTTCAACCAATCTCAACAGAAGATGCAGTAATGCAGTCTGATTCGTTTGGAAGTACCCCAAATTGGCATATAGCCCATGTGACATGGTTTTTTCAAAAAATTCTTGAAAAACATAGGCAGAACATCGATGCTAGTTCAATAAATACTGACTATTTAAACTCATATTATCAGCGTTATAGCAAAATCTTACCAAAATCGGATAGAGGAAAATTTCCAAGACCAAAGGTTTCTGACACACTAAAATACAGGGCCTTAATTGAAGATTTGTTTCTAAATTTTTTGGACAATATAGAGAGGAATAACTCGATGACGCGTACTTTGGCATATGATATAGAACTGGCAAATCAGCATGAAATGCAACACCAGGAACTTATAGTCTATGATCTCCAACATTATTTTCAAAGATTTGAGGATCCACTTGATAATTATGAACCAAAATTGATGAAGAGTACCAATTTGAGTAAAGATGCTGATATTGAGCAGGGAATGGTTAAGGTTTCAGGAGGATTATATGAACTTGGATTCTCAGGAAATGATTTTTGTTATGACAACGAAATTCCAGAGCATAAAACGTATCTCAATCCATTTGAAATTGACAAATATCCTGTGACAAATAATGAATATCTTGAATTCATAGATGCGGGAGGATACCACGATTATAATTTTTGGTTGTCTGACGGATGGGATCTTGTAAGGGAAAAACAATGGGATGCACCGCTATATTGGCAAAAGATCGATGGCGAATGGTATAAGAAGGATTTTAGAGGACTAAATAAACTTCCACCAAATGAACCTGTTACAAACGTGAGTTATTACGAAGGAGATGCATATTCTAAGTGGGCGGGAAAGAGGTTACCGACTGAGGCCGAGTGGGAAAAAGCTGCGAGCTGGGATGAAGATTTGAAAAAAAAGAGGTTATATCCATGGGGCGACAGGTTACCAACCGACATTACTTCAAATTTACTAGAATCATGGAAATGGGCACCATCTCCAATTGGATCATATCCAGAAGGAAAGAGTCATTACGGATGTTACCAGATGTTAGGAGATGTCTGGGAATGGACCTCCTCTGAATACACACTTTATCCTGGATTTAGATCAAAATTCTCAGAGTATACAGACAAGTGGGCTATTAACCAGAAAGTATTGCGTGGCGGATCATTCGCTACACCATGCTCACAAATTCGAAACAGCTATAGAAATTATTTCAAGCCATATGAAAGAATTCCTTTTTCAGGATTTCGCTGTGTTAGGGATCTTCTTTAACAATACTAGACTATACTGTTTGTTGGGATCGACAAAATTCCTAACTATCTGAAGCCCGGAAGTTCTTACCAAATTATTAAGCCTACCTAGTGAATATTTGTAGGAATTTTCAGTATGGATTGTTTCATCTTTTTTAAAATAGAATGTTTTTCCAATTGATCCTATTCTTACTTCCTGGTCCAATTTTGATATCAAGTGCATCTCGATTCTGTGTTTATTGGCGTTGTAGAATGATTTGTGTTCAAAATTTGATACATTAAATTCTCCATCAAGTTCTTCGTTAATTCTTGACAAGAGGTTAATATTGAATTTTGCAGTTACACCATTCTTATCGTTATATGCCCTATCCAAAATTGATTTATCCTTTTCTAAATCGATTCCAATTAATAGTAAATCATCTTTTCGAACATATCTAACTATAGAACGAAGAAAAATCAATGCTTCTTTGGGATCAAAATTTCCAATACTTGATCCTAAGAAAATTATGAATTTCCTCTTTGGAACATTCTTTTTGAATTTTATGAATTCATTTATCCTGACAAGTCCAGTAACATAGTCTGAACAAACACCGTAAATTTTCAAGTTCGCATATTCTCTAAACAAATCTACAATTGATTTTTTAAGCATCTTCAAGGATACATCGATGGGGAAATATGAAATATTCTTCAACCTGGCAAGTAAGGGTCCTAACAGAATTCTAGTTTTTAAGGAATTTCCATTTCCCAATTCAACAAGGCTAATTTTATCTTCACCTATTATTTTTAAAATCTCGTTTACGGAATTTTTCAAAATTTGAGATTCAGTTCGATTAAGATAATATTCAGGCTGTTGGCATATTTCTTCAAATAGCTTGGATCCTTTTTTATCATAGAAAAATTTAGGAGAAATATGTTTTCGTTTATCGTCCAGTCCCCTTTCGACGTCTTTTGCAAATTCGTTATTTACTATGAATCTTTCACTGTTATGTATTAACAACTATAAAACATGCCCCCTCAAAACTTATTTATCATCATATGGGCATTCATATAATTCAATTTCTCAATATAGATAAACTTGTAAAATGCTCCAACCCTGCTTTCAAGTCAATTTCATAATCAGTACTTTCAATTGTAGGCTCAAAAGTAATGTATTTTGAATATTTTATTTTTTTGAGTCCCCGTACAACGGCATCAAAATCTATGTGAGCAAATCCGGGCATTTTCCTATTGTTGTCAGATACATGAACGTGCTTCAATAAACTGCTGGAAGCTACAATGGTGTCATAAATAGAGTCTTCTTCTATGTTCATATGGAAAGTATCTAACATTATTCCTAAATTTTCATGGTTTACTTGATTTACGATATACTTTGCATCTTCAGAATTAGTGCAAATGGGAGTGCTATACCGATTCAATGGTTCAATGACAAGATTGATATCGTAATCACTTGCATACTCTGCTAACTCACGGAATGGATGTACAAGGGAAGAAATCAATTTCCTTTTCTTATCAACTGGCAAAAATCTGTGATTGCCATCTGAAATTAGTGGTTTATCACTAAACAAACAAATATTGAATGTCTTGCCGCCCAGCTGGTGGCAAAGAGCAACGCAATTTTTTACATAATTCTGGGCAGCAGTCCGTGAGTTGTTATCCGCAGTAACCAAGTTACGTGACTTATTATTGGCACTGCTCAGGCCCCACATACCTGTTATACCTGATACATCAATTGAGAAGGAATCAAATTGTTGCATCAAGTTCTTTACATCAATTAAATCAGGCTCACCATATACCTCTACTGTATTAATTCCATGATTTTTTAGATTTTCAAGAGTTACCTGTATTGGTTCCAGATTCATAAAAGATGATAGAGTAATTGAATGTATCCAGGACATATGCATCAATATCTCAAGATATCATGTTTTTAAGATACCGACCAATAGTAACTACACTCAAATCATTGCCATCTGGTATTCCATCAATATTTCTAACGTTCGATACAAACACAGGATTGGAAGATTGGCCTTGTGTTGGTAATCTTCCATGAGAACCCTTGACCAACTTACCATTTAATGGGATGGATTTTGTATTCGGATCAAAGAACAATTCCACCGGATCATAACCTGGTTTTCTATGAATATCGACCCTCCTAGAAAAACTTGGAGCCTTGAGTTGATCGAACCACCAATAATAACTAAACCACTTATCTTTATTTGAAACTGCTATCATATCACCACTGCGTGGGTGATTAACTCTAAATTGTTGTTTCAAATTATTGTCGAGGATCATGTCAATTCCTTTTATCCCTTCTAAAATTTTTCTTACTTGACTGGCATAATTTTCTTTGACGTAAATATGTGCCACTTGAT
The DNA here is from genome assembly GCA_014381105.1 of bacterium. Classification (GTDB taxonomy): domain Archaea; phylum Thermoproteota; class Nitrososphaeria; order Nitrososphaerales; family Nitrososphaeraceae; genus TA-21. The sequence continues at coordinate 6,027 of JACMIO010000002.1, forward strand.
GGTCCACCATCGCAAATGCTTTACTGTATTCGAGGTCTAGATATTCTAGCCCTTCAATTTCTCTAACTGCAACAAGCTCATTTTCCCTGAGTATAGAATTTAGTGGAATGTCAGAATTAACATCTGTGAATCCATACTCCGAAAATATGATGAATTGTGTATCTTCTAACATTCCCAAATCTGATACCTTCTTCATTAGTTTACCAACCAACTCATCAACAAATCTTAGATCATCTTTTAGTTCCTTATACGATGTTCCCTTCCTTTGGAATGAGTAGTCTAGGTGGGGAATATATGTAAATAAGAAATTAGGTTTTTCATTTTCTAACACATATTCAGTTGCCATTTCTATCCATTCACTGGATTTTTTGGAGACAAGAGGCCCCCAATACGAAGTCAAATCAAATTTTCCAATTTTTTCAAATAGTTTTTCATAGAATCCCGGTGGTTTGCTATAACACCACATTACCATCTTATCATCCATGTGTAATGGACGCGGAGTAAGGACAAGGTCTGCATTTGAGTACATTGTATTTTGCCAGAATAAAACGGCAGTCTTTGAACCGTTTTGATGCATCTTGATAGTATCCCAAATTCTATCGGCTTGAACCAAATTACTTGATTGTTCCCAAAATGAAACAGAATAATGTTGTCTATCATATAGCCCATTAGAAATTATACCATGAACCTCCGGATAAGATCCTGAAAGTAAACTGCTTTGGACTGTACATGTTACTGCAGGAAATACTGTTTGTAAATCTCTTATTTCTCCATTTTTTGAAATGTTGAAAATATTTGGAGTTGTTTCTTCAGAAATATGTCTACCTTCTAAACCCACAATATCTACGACGATTATGTGTTTAACCATTAATCTATTAGATTTTACCAAGAATTTAATTCTAATTATTCTTATCTCAGGTCATCTACATTTTCCTTGCCAATATGAGCAACGGAGCAAGTAGTATCAGCACGGGGAGTCCAACGTCTAATCCTGCTATGCCCGTTAGAAATGTGGAGTCAAGGACTATAATGGATAAAATCATTTGTTGAATAGTTTGTTGTATCCCTGTCGAATCTTTGTTATGAATCCTGTAAATAGTTCTGGCCATAATAAATGAAAATAATGCCAGAACAAATAGAGATTCGTATTTAAAGAAACCTATCAAATTGAATATCACGATTGAAGAAACAATGCCAGAAATAATTACAGGTATCAAATATGACTTGATATTTTCAGAAAAGCCTTGAACCTCATATCGGCTCAAGAATCCTATCAAAGACACGTAAACAAATGTTATTGTCAAGACAAACATTAAAAGAATATTTTGAGGAAAATTCTCGATACTGTTGATATTTGCAGTTGTTCCCAGAATTACATTTGTGACTCGGGCCGCCGCAATAGTAAAAGGACCTGCCTTAGTATTCTTCAAATATTTATCATATCCGAAAATAATTGCCAATAAAAGAACAGATATACTAAATGTAGTAACACTAATTAGTAGAGACAAAATCAGTGCAATGGTAGTTAATATGATAACAAGGACAATAGCGACTTTTCTTGATATTTTACCAGAAGCAAGAGGTCTGTTTGGCCTTTCCTTTTTATCAATCTCATAATCAAAGAGATCATTAAGGACGAGACCTACACAATAAAGAAGTATGGAGATAGTCACTAATACGAGAATTTGAGTAACCGATGTTAATGTCAGAGTGAACGTCGAAACAAGGATAAAGCCCAAAAGGATGTTTGATGGAAGAGTAAATAGATTTGGGAGTCTGATTAGGAGCAGATAATTTTTGAAATTAGAACTTTTCATAGGTATCTTCTACATGGGATGAATTGAATTTTTGAATTATAGAATGTTGATAAATGTACTAGTGAAAACAGCATTTTCTGACTAAAGATAGTCTAGTGATTTAATAAACTTCATTGCTTGTTTCGCAGCATATACAGGACAGTCTTGATATGGATACAGCTCTACTGTAATAAATCCATCATATCCGATATCTTTGAGCGACCTGAGAGCCGAACCAATATCTATCGCACCTTCGCCCAAAATGAGGTGATTGTGTCGCCTGTCCGCAGAAATATCTTCTAAATGGACATGGTGGATATATTCAGATAGTTTGTGTATTACCTGTGATGGATCTTCGCCTACGCAGAAAAAATGACCTATATCTAGATTTAATCCAATTAATTCTGTTTCAAAATTTTTAATAAAGTCAACAAATTGTTCAGAATTTTCTATTAATAGACCTGGTTCAGGTTCAACAAGCACGGTAACGTTAGTTTCCTCCGCAGTCTTCAATACTTGATTAATTCCATGTTCAAATATTTTCAATGATTCATTTTTGGTTAATTCATTATTCATGGCTGGACCTCCAGGTTCGGTAGATATGTTCTTGGCACCAAGTTTGCTAGCCAATTTTATACAATCTATAGTATGATCTATTCGCAACTTACGGTAATTAAGGTCATTTTCAGTCCATGATGGATGGTATGTGTCCCCTATTGCAAAAAGTGTAAAGGCATTTAGATTGGAAACGCTAATGTTTAATTTTGATAATAATTGTTTGATTTCGCTAATGTCAGAATCACTTTGTGTTTTGGGATATGCGTGTGGCACGTCACAAAGAATTTCAATCCCTCCGTAACCTATTTCGGACAAGACATTTATTGTTTCAACTAAGGAATATTTCTTGAAAGCATTTGTGCTAAATGCAAACTCCATATCTGTTAGTTATGGTCTCCATTGAAACTTGGTTGACTGTTTGAAAAATTCAAATGCATTATAAAATGTTACTTTTTCAATATCGTTAATACTGAAGCCTCTCTTTTTCATTTCTTCTGCAACCAGTGGTACACTTAACGGGTCAGAAACCCCCCAGTCAGCCGAGCTATTAATCATAATTTTATCCAATCCATTTTTCTCAATAATATCAATGGCTCTTGACGGGGAAAGCTTTGTTATGGGATACACAGTTAATCCTGCCCAACATCCAAGCTCTAGAGTTTTTTCTATCGTTTCTTCTGTATTATGATCAATTAAAATCTTATTTGTCATGTCCATTAGGTTCTTATTTTTGAGAACAGATTTAGTTCGCTCTATTCCATCTTTCTTATTTACGTGTGGAAGGTGTATCATTGTAAGCATCTTCTTATCTACTGCTATATCCAGTTGCAATTGAAATAATTCGTCTTCTAGTTCATTAATTACGTTGAACCCTATTTCGCCTATGGCAACAACTCTTTCTCTGTCTATATATTTTGACATAGCTTCAAGTGCATCCAACGCGAGAGGTCTGACTGTTGATTCTTTTGGATTCACTGATAAACAAACGTAATGATCGATACCATATTCTTTTGATCTTTGAGTTTCAAAGGATATCATATGTTCCCAATAATCTTCAAAAGTACCCACAGAGGTCCTTGGACTTCCCAACCAGAAAGAAGGCTGAACAATTACTTCTATCCCTGCTTTTGACATTGATTCATAATCATTGGTAGTTCGCGAATACATGTGTATGTGTGGATCAAAAAAGCGTCCCAAATTATTCACCCTTATTGAAACATATCCTTTTTTATATTTGTCTTGTGTATTTGAATACCTGTTATTACCGTTGCTAAACCCATGAAATTACATATGTTGAGGTTATTGTTAATTAGACCTAAATCTAGTCTTTCTTAAGTGTGTTGTAAAAAATAATAAAAATCAAAATGACTCAGAGTCCCTCTGTTTAAAGTACTTGGATGGATAAATTCTTCCAACATACCATATTTGATATGAAACTTGAACAAATACTAGAAAAAGAGCTTGAAGAATCCAAATTGTGGCTAAGTAGAGAACACGAGGAATCCACCTACAAACGAGATCTCAATGCAAGAATTGAATTATTGTCATGGGTCCTTAAGAACATGAAAAATCCCGAGATACAAATGTGTAACATTTTAAAATGTAGAATGAAGGAAATTACCTTGAAAATAAATCAGACTCATTCAATAATACAATCTGATAAATTACATAGCGAATTAAGAATTTTGAATTGGATTCTATATCAGGTCTGTAATAGATAAATGGTAATAATTTTTTTTATAGCATCAA
>JACMIO010000092.1 GCA_014381105.1 bacterium
AATCATTAATGTCGGAATTACAGTACAAACTTTACATTGAAAATGAAAAAGCGTTATTAATTGTTCTTCAAGGCATGGACGCTTCTGGCAAAGATGGGGCAATAAGGCATGTGATAAGTGCGTTTAATCCAGTTTCCTGCAGAGTTGAGTCATTCAAGGTACCGACATCTGAAGAATTGGCACATGATTTTTTGTGGAGGATTCACAATACTGTACCACGCAAAGGTTTTGTAGTAGTGTTTAATCGTTCTCATTATGAGGATGTTGTTGAAGTTCGTGTTCAAAAACTGGTACCGGAATCCACGTGTTTGAAAAGATTTGATCAGATAAGGCAGTTCGAAAAAATGCTCTCAGAAAATAATGTGAAAATATTAAAGTTCTATTTGCATATTAGTAAGGAAGAGCAAAAGAAGAGACTTCTTGACAGATTGTCGAATCCAGATAAGCGATGGAAGGTCAATGAGGACGATTATGAGAAGCGAAAAAAATGGGATGAGTATATGTCGGCTTATACAGATGCGATTAACAATTGTAGCATAAAACAGTCCCCTTGGTACGTAATTCCAGCAAATAAGAAATGGTTTAGAAATTGGGCGATATCAGAAATAATCACAAATGCAATGACAGAAATGAAAATAAAATATCCGCAACTTTCTTCTCAATTTAATAACATAAAAATTTGAGTATTTTTTCGAGTTAAATATGATATTCGAATAGCGATTAAAAGATGAAAAAGAAAATCATTTACACTATGCCAACATCTCGTTAGATATTCGAGCGATTGTTTAAATGTACTAGACTTTTTTTCACAGTGCAGTTTTCCTTTATGTAATATATGTACGAATCAATTAGATATATTAAAAAGATGTATCCAACATATAAAGAGGATTTGAATTGAAATGACGCATCCGCATGATAGTAACAATAATCGTAATCCAACATCACCGTCGTTGAATCAAAAAGTACCGAGAAAAGCCTGGATGTCATTGGCCATATTAGGTTCTGCACTTTTAATTGCTATGTATGGTGAAACCATGTTACTACCTGCAATACCAGATATAATTGAGGAATTTGATATTTCTTACAATACATCCTCATGGATTCTGTCTGCATATCTTATTGCCGGTGCTGTTGCAACTCCACTGGGTGGTAAGCTCTCCGATATCTACGGCAGGAAAAAAATGGTTATGATCATATTGATTATTTATATCATCGGAATAACTCTAGGAGGAATTTCATCTAATATTACATTTCTAATAGTTGCCAGAGTAATCCAAGGAATTGGTATCTCAATGTTCCCTATTGCATTTGGAATCATACGAGATCAGTTTCCAATTGATAAACTAGCAATAGGTGTGGGTGTGTTCAGTTCGATGTTCGCAGCTGGATCTGTAGTTGGTTTAGCATTGGGGGCAAATATAATAGAGAACTTTGGCTGGAGAACTACCTTTTTCTCAATTGTATTTGTGGCCATTGGCTTATGGTTTATCATTAGGCGATATATAGATGATAGGCAAGAATCTGTGAACCTGATTGATTCGCCAGAGCAACTTTATACTCCTACTTCTGTTGAGAACAAAATTAATGTTCCTAATGAAGAAACTACAAATGACAAGACTAAGAAAAATATAGATATGAAGGGGACCATAACCCTTGCAGTCACTGTAATTTCGCTACTGATGGTTCTTTCTTATTCACAGACGAATAATATTGGAAGTTATGAAATTGCCATATTCCTATGCGTAGGCATTGCTTCACTAGTACTATTTGTGATTGTGGAAAAGAAATCAAAATCACCTTTGATTAATTTCCAATTAATGGCTAATAAGACGATTCTTTCTGCAAATATCATCCTGGTTATTGCGTTTCTATCAATGTTTACAATTTTTCAAACTATACCTGTGCTAGTAAGAAGTCCTCAACCATTTGGATTTGGGGAAAGCGTCATATCAACTGCAAATATTCAACTTCCGTTCATGATTGTGTTCCTGCTATTTGCTCCGTCTTCTGGTTTCATTGTGTCGAAACTGGGTAACATAAAGCCAACAATAATTGGAAGTATAGTTAGTGCTGTAGGATTTTCTAGTCTTTTCTTGTTTCACTCAAACGGGATTCTAGTTTCAACAAATTTGGCGATAATTGCTGGAGGCTTGTCATTGATGCAAGTTGGTGGTTTTGATATTGTTCTACAATCCACACCGAGAAAATTTAGTGGAATATCTCTCGGAATGACTGTTCTATTTAATTTGGTTGGAGGATCAGTTGGACCTGCCGTTGCAGGAATTTACATGCAGGCAAATCAAGTATTAATAAAAGGTGTTGGCTCATATCCTTCTCCTGATTCATATAACTTGATTTTTCTAACTATAGCTCTGGCTTCACTTATTCCAATAGCACTATCGATTTACATAAGAAAGAGATGTCCTCATAAGGTTCTCGTTGAATAATCCTCCACGGCTTTACTATTCTATAAGATCTAGCATCAATTTTAAATCTAATATTTCTTTCCTTAGAACGTTTCTATCAAGACTATCAATAGCATATTTGTAAAGGAGCTCACATGCGCGGATTTGTCCCAAAATTATATCCTTCTTGTTTATGTAAAGAGAATGATGAAAGTCCATCACAGAATACGCAATCCTTCTACTGTGTAAGGACCCACATAGCTTGGCATCAATTTGTATCGTGGAATCAAGGTCCGTAAGGTTCATTTGTTTATTATCATCTCAAATCCAATTGGATCTTCCAATCCCAATCCTAACCTTCTACTCATCCAAATTGTACAATAATATTCCGAATGCTTTACTTCTTCTATGCTATTACATTTATCACAAGTCCATTTAACGGATTCTTTACAAATCTTGCAGAGTGCAGACGGTATCAAATTAGAACCACATATTCTACAAGAATTCTTGTTAAACATATCGAGAGGTAGGTAACCTACTCCTATTAGGATTATGAGTATTGATCTTATGGAGTCACTTTGAACTATATTGAATATATGGTCATATTAGTTGTTATTTGTCACTTAAATGGTTGTACCACAAGGCTTTACTATCCAAAACCCAGGGTTGATATAGATGGTGTCTAAGATTATATGTTCGTGCAGCAAGGCTTTACTATCCAAAACCCAGGGTTGATATAGATTATGATCAAATCTCAGTATGTATTATTCCTATTATTAATAATGATACTTGTTACTTCTTTTGTTTCTCTTTCGTTTTCGCAAAACGTTACTAATCAAAATACTACTAATCAAAATACTACTAATCAAAATACTACTAATCAAAATACTACTAATCAA
>JACMIO010000093.1 GCA_014381105.1 bacterium
CAATAGCTGAGCATTTTGATGAACTTAGAATACGGTTAATTCATATCGTAATATGCATTGCAATTATTACGATTTTTTCGATGAGTTTTAGTATAAAGTCAACAATTTTGCCCATCTCACTTCCGGCTCAGGATGGCGGTCCACAAGAAAATCTAAAAGTATACTATCCGTATCCAGACCCGCTTAACAATGTGGCACTCCAGTTGACAAGTTTCATGAAAGATACATTACTTCCTGCAGGGGTAAAGTTTATCCAAACAGCTCCCGGCCAGGTGTTCTTTGCCCAAGTTCATATCTCCTTACTAATCGGGTTAATCTGCTCCCTGCCAATTGTAATCAAAGAAATATTTGGTTTTATTTCTCCAGCGTTTGATCCATCAAAAAATAAGGACGATTCTGAGAACAAAGAAGACAAAGTTGGCATGAAAGACAAAAATGGCAAAAAGTCATTTTCAAGATTTAAACTCTTCAAAGTAATATCGCCAATATTTCTACTATTCTTAGTTGGCATAGTATTCTCCTATGTGCTTGTAATTCCATTTACCCTTAATTTTCTGTACAAGTATGGTGAAGCAATAGGCGCTGAAACATTTCTAACAGTCAACGATTTCATTGCATTTGTACTGCAATTCGTATTGGGATTTGGCATTGCTTTTCAGCTTCCAGTCATAATGTATGTGTTATCACTTAGTGGCGCGACAGACTCTAAATTCTGGCAGAGAAACTTTAGATACGCAATAATAATCATTACGGTATTCGGTGCAATAATAACACCAGATGGTAGTGGTGTCACAATGTGGTTCATCGCATTACCGATGATTGCCCTATATGCTATTGGCATACTGGCTATTAGGCGAAGAGAAGATAGGGTCATTACTGTTTAGATTTTCCAAAGTGATTCACCTAATCAAGTTCACTTGAATATAGTAGCAAAAGATAATTATCCATTTTTCATATTTGAAACTACGCAGTGAGTAATTTGGATCAATCATCATCATCACTTCTTCAAAATGATAAAGATAATCAGCATTTGAGTTACTGGAAGGAGCTTCCTGAAAATACCCGAGTCATGTTAATATCGGCAATTTATTCGGGAGAAAATCAGAAAGTCCAATTAAAATTCTATGATCCTAATTTACACGTGATATATTTTTGGCAGGATAGAACTAATCACAAACCATATTGCTATACTAAACTGGAATATCAAAAAAGAGCAGAAGAGATCGCGTCTATAGAAAAAAAATTTGAGCTAAAGATAATTCCAAAAATGGATCTGATGTCGGATAAGGAAATTCAAGCAGTAAAAATAATTGCTCCAGATCCACTGTCGATAGGTGGAAAAGGCGGAATTAGAGAAAAACTCAATGTTTGGGAAGCTAATATAAAATATCATGAAAACTATCTTTATGATACTAGGCTAATTCCAGGTTCATATTACAAGAGGCAAGGTGAAGAAATTGTTGAAGATCCGTATAAAATGTCAGACATTGTCCACAATGCTCTAAAAAATTTTCTATGGGATAAAATCCTAGAGAGCAAAGAGGCAAGAAATGACAAGTATAGGGAATATGTGAGAGAGTGGGCCGATTTACTGAACCAACCCATTCCTGAAATGAAAAGAATTGCGCTTGATATTGAAGTTGATTCAGAAGAAGGACGGATGCCAGTTCCTCGAGATCATGATAGAAAGATTACTGCAGTAGGTATCGTATCAAATGATGGCTTCAGAAAGGTATTACTTCTTGAACAAGATAAAAATCCCAATGATGGTACACCGCTAATTCCAGAAGCAGAAATGTGCAAAACAGAAAAGGAGCTATTGGAAAAGACTTTTAAAATAATTTGGTCATACAGCGTACTAGTTACCTTTAATGGTGATGATTTTGATCTTCCATACCTCTATGAAAGATCTCAAGACCCAGCAATTGATCCCATAAATCATACCATCATACCAAAAGAAGAAATCCCTATACTAGTAAAACGAGATTCATTTATCAAGAAAGGTATCCAGGCAGAACCCGTTCAACTAAAACACGGAGCACATATTGATCTATTCAGAACATTTCAAAATAGATCTATTCAAATTTACGCATTCAGTCACAAGTATTCTGAATTCAGATTAAATGCAATTGCAGAAGCTCTTCTAAATGATAGCAAGATTGAATTTGATGGAAACATAAGTGACCTACCAATACAAAAGCTGGCTCAATATTGTCTAAAAGATACTGAATTGACATTTAGGCTTACAAGCTTCAACGATAATCTTTTGCTGAAATTATTGTTTGTAATTGCCCGGATATCCAGACTTTCTGTCGAAGACCTTTCTAGAGTTGGGGTCAACCAGTGGATCAGGGGAATGCTATTTTATGAACACAGAAAAATTAATGCACTGATTCCTCATAGCGAGGACCTTCGATTCAAGGGACAGGCATCAACTGAGGCAATAATAAAAGAAAAAAAGTATAGGGGAGGTCTTGTCGTAGAACCCACCCCAGGAATCCACTTCAATGTTTCGGTAGTTGATTTTGCCAGTCTATATCCAAGTATTATCAAGGTTCATAATTTATCATACGAAACAGTAAACTGTCCTCACGATACTTGTAGTCAGGACCCAGAGCAAAAAATTCCTGATACAACATACTGGACTTGTAAGGAGAAAAAGGGAATAACTTCTCTCCTAATTGGGTCACTCCGGGATCTCAGAGTAAATTACTACAAGCAATTATCAAAAGACAAAACAATCTCCCCTGAAGAACGGCAACTCTATACCGTAGTAAGTCAGGCAATTAAAGTCATTCTTAATGCAAGCTATGGAGTAATGGGAGCTGAGATATTTCCACTCTACTGTCTTCCTGTGGCAGATGCTACTGCAGCTATCGGAAGAAGTATCATCACAAAAACTATAGACAAATGCAAAGAGTCAGGTATTTCTGTTGTCTATGGTGATACAGATTCATTATTTCTGCGAAATCCTTCAGAAGGTAATGTAGATGAAATTTCAAAATGGGCAAAAACCAATCAGGGGGTAGACCTGGAACTTGACAAGGAATATCGCTACGTTGTTTTTAATAATCTCAAGAAAAATTATCTCGGGGTTCTCAAAGATGGTACTGTTGATGTAAAGGGTTTGACAGGTAAAAAATCTCACACTCCGCCCTTCATTAGAAAAACATTCTACAGCATGTTAGAAATACTTGGTAAAGTTAATACTGAAAAAGATTTCGGTACTGCTAGAGAGAAAATTAAAGAACTTATAAAAGATAGTGCCAAAAAATTACAGTCGAATGAATATCCTCTGGAGGACCTTTCTTTCAACGTCATGATAAACAAATCTCCAGAAAAATATGGCAAGAGGACCTCTGAAAACTTGAGAATCTCATCCATTGATGGACATGGTTCTACAACCAGTACTATGAAGGGTATTCCTCAGCATATAAAAGCCGCAATGCAATTCTCAGACAATGGAAAGCAGATAAAGGCTGGCGATATAATCTCGTATGTAAAGACAAAGACCGCTGAGGGAGTCAAACCAGTCGAATTGGCAAATCATAAAGACGTAGATACTGAAAAATACCTAGAGGCAATGGAATCTACTTTTGATCAAATGCTAACAGCATTGGATGTAAATTTCAAATCTATAATTGGCAAGCCAAGACAGAGCAACTTGGATGAATTATTTTGGTCATAGTCTCATATAATACTGGGAATAACCGTAAACAGGGATTTGGCTGAGGATTGACAAAGATTTTAGATCTTTTGGACACTTTCATTACCCCGGAAAGAACCAAAGCTGGTTGTTCTTTTGGTGACATTGACATGCAAATTTCATTTAACGAAGCTGAGATTGTGTTTTTTGGTATTCCATTGGAACTGACAACTTCCTTTGGAAAAGGGACCAGCAGGGGTCCAGAAGCAATCAGAAGTGCTTCTGGCCGTCAAATAGAGACCTATGTTTATGATGAAAAAAAAGATATCAAGGAAATAGCGAAAATTTTTGACTTGGGTGATATTAAATTGCCAGAAAATAATAATGGTAAAAAAATAGAATCTGTTTTTTCATTCTTAAATGAAAATGTTCCTCCCCTGGTGGAGGAACTCTCAAGGACAAAAAAGAAACCGTTTATACTTGGTGGAGAGCACACCATCTCATACTTTTGTTTCAAGGGCCTTTCAGCAGCGGAGCCTCTGCTGATTCATTTTGATGCCCATCGAGATCTAAAACCTGAATACGAAGGAATGAAGCTATGCCACACTACTCCGTTCTATAGATTGATAGAAGATGGATTCATTCAGGGTAAAAATATCATACAGATAGGTATCAGACAGGCAGATAAGGAGGAAAATCGTTTTGCTGAAAAAAACGGTATAGTAACATTTGATCCCTGGGAAATAAAAAATAATATGGAGGACATAACAGATTATCTACATAAAGTTACTAATAATAGAAATATTTACATATCGTTTGACATTGACGTTTATGACTTGCCTTATGTTCCTTGTACAGGAACGCCAGAGCCATTTGGACTGGATCCATTTGAAATATTAAAAATACTAAAAAGTATAAACGATTCTGCGAATCTGGTAGGAATGGACCTTGTGGAGGTGGCTCTCAAAAATGACGACTACAGAGAAGGAGCACTTGCAACACAAACGCTTCTAAGGATAATCACAAGAAAGTACGTCTAGATAAGTAATTTCACTCTTAACTATTGCCCCATCTTGCTCTTTCGTTCTCTCTGTCTTCCTTGGTTGCTTTTTTCCATTCTTTATAATGCTGTCTGCACAGGTATACTCTCTTGTTTGAAGTATTGACTTCCAAACCTGATGCCATACTGGCCTTACTTCCACTAATGGATCTTTGTGCAGGTTCCGAACATGCACTCACACCGCAGCTTTCTCCTTTCTCAACTCTACCCATTTGAATGGGATCTAAGTTACGAAATATAAAAACATTAAAGAATAAAATTCAACTTTAAATTTGCAATACCGTTTTTTCTAATTTCATACCATTATTAACGGTCGTTTTGACAGATAGACAGGCAGGTTTAGTGGCAAGTATGGTTTATCAGAAATTTCTAGTTTGATTTTTTTCATCAGATTATCTAAGGCTGTGCCGTACTGTGACTTTGATAACCTTTCTCTAACTACCAGTTCATTTCCGCCGACTTCCTTGTCTCCAATAACCAAAATGAAATGGATCCATTCAGATTCAGCTTCTCTAATTTTTTTTCCAACGGAAAGTTCTCTGTCATCAATATCGGCCCTGATATTATTTTTGTTCAATTCGCCTAAAATTTTCTCACCGAATTCTGTATGTTTTGAGGCTACAGGAATTATTCTGACCTGGGTGTGCGATAGCCATAATGGTAATGCTGGAGTCTTTCCTGCAGTACCATTTTTGTGAGCTTTTTCTAACAGGGCATATATTACTCGCTCCACTGCCCCACTGGGAGAGTTATGCAAAATAATTGGATATTTTTTCTCACCATCGCTATCAACAAATTCAATCTTGTATCTCTCGCCATTTTCAACATCTATCTGGTCAGTTGACAGAGCCGCAGCTTTTCCCAAACTATCAACGAAATTAAATTCCCATTTAACAATGAAATAAAAGAACCTTTCTTTCCACATTTCTACAATTATTGGTTTCTTTAGTCTGGCTGCAAAAGTTTTAATGAATTCCTTATTTTCCTCGTAAAAGTCTGATGTAAATCGAATAACCATATCCACATCATCATTTGGAGATATACCAAGACCTTCTATTACTCTTAACGATAACTCAAACCGCTTGACAAATTCTTCTTTTGCCTGTTCTATATCTTTACAAAAAGCATGGCAGTCAGGCATACTAAAGGCCCTTAGTCTTCTAAGGCCAACTAATTCGCCGCTCTTTTCCCTTCTAAAAGAATACCTTGTTAATTCATAAAGTTTCAATGGCAACTGTTTGTAAGAGATTTGAAAATCTTTGGCCATCAGAAACTGACCAAAACACGCAGCAAACCTCAGGAAAAGTTGTTTGTTATCTGATTGAATACTGTACTGCCTTGCTGGAAACCTATTAAAATAACTATGGATTGAAGGATGGTTGGAATCATACATTACTGGTGTTTCAACTTCTATTCCACCGTATTCGTGTACCATACTTGAAACATAAGTCTCGATTAATGATTTCATTAAACGTCCCTTTGGATAGTATCTCATATTACCTCCGTCAGATGAAGGCTCATAATCAGCTAATGCTAGTCTCTTCATTAGTTTCACATGTGGAGGTACCTCAACTACTGTTCTCTTTTTTGATAATTCATAATCAGCTAGCTTACTAAACGAACTGTTTTTTTCAAAAGTATACTCATCCATTGGAACAAGATTTCCTTCCACTGTTTGAACATACCACGTGGATTTCAGTACTTCTTCTGATTTTAATGCGATTGATTCACCAGTCGATTCTGATTTGGATTTACTAGCATCTTCAGATTTTTTCTGAATTGTTTTAGATTGCTCTGCCAATGGATGCCCTTTTATTTTTATGTTGAATGATTTTGTCCAACCAAACGGAGCCCTATTCACAGTCTTGAACAGATTCCTTGACTTTTCTTCAATGGAATTTAGTAGAGATTGTGCTATGCTGGGGCCAGCCAGGTCCGAGCTTAGGTGTGCATAAGGGTAGATTAACAGGTTATCACATTTTATCATCTGGCCATATGTCTTTAATTCACTTCCAACTTCCTCAGTTAGAGACTCGTCATCGTCTTTTTCGACGGCAACAAGTGCCACAATTACTTCATCTATTTTCTTACTAGACTTTGAAGGAATATCCTCTGCCGTCTGTATTTCTTTGGAAATAGGTTGGTATTCAATAAAATCTGCATGTAGCAAAAGAATGCGCATTTAATGACGAGAACTAAACCTAAAAGGTCAAATTAAATGGTTTGGAAATAAATTCTCAATTCTACAACTAATAATTAGCTCTGAGTTCAATAAACCGGGTTTCAGGGCTCAGTCTCAAGTTTGTAAATGGATACTTGTTAATATCAGTCCCGCCAGTAATATTCTGCTCAAACCTTGCTAAATTATGCGTTGCATTGTATGCCAGATTCAGTCTGGAAGAATTATCTCGATTCAAAATTTTAACAAATCCACTATCTATAATCATCATGTATTTGTCTGTCTTGAATGGTGTCTTACTGTAAAAGTTCTTTGAATCAAATGTCTTGTTAAAAACAAATTCTGGAATCCAAAAGTATTGAGGATTTCCAATTAAAGTTATTTTATCGGCAGGACTGATGGTTGTTGCATTTGAGTTACTATCCGGTAAATTTGAGAGTACAAAAGCAAGTGCTTGATAATAGGTTGAATTCATATTCAATGTAATCAGCATGGTAATACTGCATATGCCAAATATTCCGATAACTGCAATCCTGATGTAGGGAAGCATATTTTTCAACCTGACGTTGGCAATGTTGTTTCCTATCTTTTCTATCATGGTAGCGCCGGCTATGCAAAACGGAGGCAGCAACAGTATAAGATGAAATGAAGAAACATAGCCGATTGTTTGTAGGAAAACAAAAATGGGAATTGTCCACAGCAAAAGGAAATAGTCCTTCTTTATCGCTGAATAAATAAGGCCACCCATTCCAAGAATAAACAAGACTGGGTCAACCTGGAAGAACGTGTTTATTGTATTAATCAAAGGTCTATCTCTGCTAACTTGGTAACGCACACCATCTATCCAATCGTTCATGTCTCCACTTAATGTTGCATGGATAGGCCACAACATAGGGACCAAAAGAACTGGGATTAACCAGACTATTGCATATCTCTTTTTTCTGGTAACCATATACACCATAATGATACCTAAAGGAATCATTGTAAATGCAGGTATCTTGGTAAATATCGCAAGACCTAGGAAAATTCCTGATATAATTAGAGTAAGCTTGGTATACTCACTCTGGTATGCCTGCTTCTGTGTTTGTTCAAGTTGTTGCTGTTGCTGCTGATTTTTTTGTAGTTGACTTGGTTGTTCCATGTCTTTTTGTGGTTTTGACTGTGATTGGGAGATTGAAGTTGATTGGAGCTGGCGACCTCTGCCTAAATTTAAAATTAGGAGTATTGATGTCAAAATGAAGGGCAGTTGTATTGTCTCTAGGAATATTCTCCTTATCATCCAGGTAAACGGCATAACTGCAAATAATATTGAGGCAATTATTGCAACATTTCTTCCGTATCTGTACTCTGTGATCCTATATAATAGAAAAGTGTCAAACACAGCCAAGACTCCCATAATCACACGTGGGACCAAATACAATTGCTCAACGGGATTCTTCTCACCAAACGTTTCAACATTAGGAAAACCAATTATGCTAAAGATACCTGCCAGGAAAATTTGGCCAAAATACGGAGCTCGATATCTATCCTGTGGCTGAAGTCCCTGACCGATGTCTGTGGAAATTGCCTGTCTGAGGTAATGCCCCTCATCCGTATGAATTGATGGAAAGCCTGTAGG
>JACMIO010000094.1 GCA_014381105.1 bacterium
AGAAGAGAATCATGAAAGCATACTTTGCCTATTTCATCTTCAATTGACTCTTTTGAAATTCCTCCTGGTCTTAATATGATTGGAATGTGTTGCGTCATATCAATTACCGTAGATTCAATACCAATTGTTGTATTTCCCCCATCCAAAATTAATTTTATTTTTCCAGCAAGATCATCTTTTACATGAATAGCACTAGTAGGACTTGGTCTTCCAGAAATATTTGCAGATGGGGCGGCAAGGGGAAGACCTGATTTTTTTATAAGAGCCAGGGCGATCTTATTCCTTGGAATACGCACTGCCACGGTGTTTAAGCCTCCTGTGGTAATCTCAGGAACAATCTTTGATTTTTTAAGAATAAGGGTAATCGGACCGGGCCAAAATTTCTTGATAATTCTATGAGCCTTTGGGGGAATTTGTTTTACAAGAGTTTTCAGCATTTTCATATCTGCAACGTGGATGATTAACGGATTATCGGGAGGCCTTCCTTTAATTTCAAAAATTTTTGATACTGATGATGGATCCAATGCATTTCCTCCTAGTCCATATACTGTTTCTGTTGGGAAGGCGATAATTTCTCCCCTGCGAATCAAATCTGACGCATTTCTAATGATGTGATGGTTGGGTCTTTTTTCATCCAACTTTGTAATCACGGTTCTGATCTTTTTTTTCATTAATGGGAATGGTAATTATTCATAGTATTCTTATATAGATTCGTAAAAAAAGCATTGTCTAGTCGAAATACGATTATTTGATCTGAGCCAAGTCAAAATTAGGGGAATTAATCTTGCATTTGCGAGTTGGAACGACCGTTCCAAGAGGTAATTTCATGGTTCCCCTTAATTACTTAATAATCATTTAAAACAACGAAATGAGCAAAACGGTCTGTAAGAATGAAAATAACAGAGGAAAGATCCAGATTATGGCAGACATAGTCGACCTGTGCAAATCGGGGATAAGAAAAACGCACATAATGTACAAAGGAAACCTGAGTTATGAACAAATCAATAGATACTTGTATGATCTTTTAGAAAAGGAGCTAATTACTCAGAATCTAGATGACGGCGTGTTAACCTATCGCGCAACCGAAAAAGGCAGAACGTTTCTGCAATACTATAACATGATGCTAAGCATATTAGACGAAAATTCCATCCGAGTAGAATCTCCTATTGCCAAACTAACCTGACAGCCACACCTAATTACTAATTTATGGATTTTGATAACCGGAAGGTCTCCTGTCCTTTCCGAATGATCTAAAGAAAAATCCACTAAGTACAAGCAAAACGGTAAGGCCAGAAGCTACCAGCGCTTGTATTATTGAAACTCCTAGAACTAGATTGAGGATGATGGGAATTATGGCGGCTAAACCGACTATTGGAAGCCATTTCCTTATCGAAGAAATTTTCAAGTCCGATTGTTGTTTATGGCGATCTATTTATTATCTTTTAATCCTCTTGATAGAACAGCACTTGATTTTAGATGACATTTGTATGCTTGATTCTGCTATTATTAGCCGCATTTTACATTAGACGTAAAAGTACCCTTGTTTCCATTATCAGATACTAATTTTACTGTTCCAGGTCCACAATGTCCTGATAGTTTAATGTCAGATGGAGTTTCATTATCACATATATTATCAAAGGCTTCAAATCCCTTTAAAGAAAAGCTCTCTGATGAAGCTTGAATACTTGTGATGATACCCCCAGCTGAACCAAATTTTTCATGATCGATATTCCATTCGGCAAAGGACGTTCCCTTATCATTGGACACGATAAAATTTATCCTCACGTTTTTGATTTCTTCACCACCTTGGCAGGAAACATTTCCTTTTCCCACGCTTTTTAATTCAACTTCTGCAAATGATATCTGAATAATAACGGATGAGCAAAAGAGCAGATTGAGTGTTGCTACAATTACACCTATCTTTATTCCATTTGACTTTTCCATCGGATTTAATTATAGGATTATATCTTTTAAGGACTAGGTAAGATAATTCTGAATCATGTTACATTGTCTTTTACTAATATTTGGTTTCTATTTTTTAATTTTAAAATAATCAATCTTTTTCAATGTACGATTAGTGATCTGCCTACACGGTTTGCTAACTTTGATCTTTACTTGAATTTTTCAAACATGGTATTTACTTGGCTACAAATCTACAACATTCGGAATTGCTGTCGTGTTATTTGGTAACTATTGTGGAAATAGGATTTTCTTTTATTGTTAGTATTATAGTTGAAATTCCTTATGTGGAATGACAAAATACTCAATTCATTAGTTACCTGTTTATACTCGTCGTAGAATTTTGAAAATGATTAACGTATTTATATCAAAGAATATCTTTGATTATTTGTGTTTGGGCAAAATGCATATTTTTTTGGATTGGTTTTGTCATTTATTTTGATATTTTCGTCGTTCAATTATCCTTTCCTGAACACCCCAGTGTCTGGCCAGACTCCAGGAACTCCCATTTCTCAAGAACAGTATGACAAGAATAAGAACTGCACCACTGATTTGAGTAAAAGACCCACACCAGTAGAATACCTTACTTACTTTAATTGCGGTCATGTCTCAAAGGATGATAGTGGAAGGACGATAAGACAATTTACACTGATAGTTGAGGAAAATCAAAAGATACCTGTGACATACGAAGGCCATATGCTAGACGCATGGACCTTTAACGGTACAATACCTGGACCTACAATTAGGGTCACAGAAGGCGATCTTGTCCGTATTAGAGTCATTAATAGCAATGAGAATTCAAATCCACATTCACTTCACACTCATTCTATCCACTATGCCAAGAATGATGGTGTTTCAATGGGGGGATATCCGGGAGGAGCAATTTCACCTGGAAGAAGTTTCACCTATGAATTTGTTGCACAACCATACGGGGTCTATCCGTATCATTGTCATGTAGATCCTATTGCCGATCATATCAACAGGGGATTATATGGAATGATGATCATCGATCCATTAGAACCCCGGCCACAAATGAATGAGATGGCTATGCTCTTAAATGGATATGACTTGGATCTTGACTTGGAAGGACCGACCAAGATACCTCCAGCTGCCCTATTCCAAACAATTGAAGATTCTAACATGACAGAAGACATGACTGAAAACGAAAC
>JACMIO010000016.1 GCA_014381105.1 bacterium
TAAATTACACTGCATTATGATCTTATGATCTTGTTAAGAGAAATTCCTGAATTATTCGCATAATGGAGAAACGAACCATCATTTAAATAAATGCTAACGCAAAAGACAACAATGTGTGTGATGATACTTCTTGAAGTAATGATTCTGCGCTTTCACTATCGACATTGTAACAATGAAGTATGATATGAAAAGAGTCTGCTAAGTATATGGACGATATATGTCAGATATGTAACAAAAATCAAAAGTAAGTTTATCAATTGGACTTTGAGGTATGCTATGACTGTTGGATGAAGCAAACTAGTCCAGAAATTTGAGTTATTTTATTGGTTACAAAAATTAGAAATTAATTCAGGAAAATCTAATTTTGGGGCTTACCCGATACCCGATAATTTGAAGCCTTTGTTTCGGTCTTACTTCCTCAGATGAACGCACAATTCTAAATTAGAGAATCATAAGAGTGTTTAAATCAAGTATACTTGATTGAATATTCGACTGTCCTAACGGTTCAAGCCAAATATATGATTGGTGCTTTTTCTTTTCACCGAAGCACTAATCAATTTGGCTTCCTATTTTTTAGGAACAAGGTTATTCCAAATTGATTATGATACACTAAAGAATTGTATTGTTGAGAATATCTTGCCCTTCTGTAAATTCAGTTTACGATATTTACTAGTTCAGTGACAATCTATTCATTAACCTCTCATGTAAAGGTTCAGGTACAATACTATCAAAAGTTTGATTAGTTATTTTTTGTCTTAATATAACAAGTTCCTCTGTGGTAATACTTTGTAATACCTTATTCAAGGTTATATTATCCAAAAGTTCGAGTGTCTGCTCAATTACTATGGGATCGTTGTTGGCCAATCCATACAAAGCAATATCACTTGGTGAGAGAAATATCATCTCCTCTGCAATTTTACAGGCTGTAGACGAGAAATTACCGGTATCACAGCTTGCTTTAAGGTCACTGGGTATGGGAGGATTTGGCACAGTTGTATAGGAAGCTGCATTTGCCTGGACGACTGGTAAAATGAATACTATGAGCACACTGAAAAAAATTCTCATCACAGGGTATTCTAATAATCTAGATAATATAGTTTTTTGATATGCAACATTTGTCCAATCATGATTTTTAAGAAAAGCAATGCATTATGAAAATTTTTCCCACACTGGTAGGAATTCTCTCAAACGATGTACTGGTGTCAATTATTGAGAATATTTCAGCTCTAGCTAAACTTGAATTAATTTTTAAAAACATCAATCACACTAGGCAAACTATATCTCATCTTTCAGTGTTCTGAGCACTTTCGCATTTGGATCGATTGGATCCAATTTTTCATTTAAATAATCGATGAAGTTAGTCGCAGTTACAATACCTACTGTCTTGTTTCCATCCTTAACAATAAGGTGTCGTACCTTCTTTTGTAACATTAGATTTGCAGCCATCTCTACAGACGAATTGGAATCAATTGTAGTTAATGGTGAGGTCATTAGATGCTGTATCATGAATTCTTTACTTAATACATCGTGGGTACAAACACCTCTTGTGATATCGCGTTCAGTAATGATTCCTATTGACTGTCCACTTTCATCAACTATTACAAGAGAGCTTACATTTTTATCCAACATTTTCTTTGCAGCATCCTTTGCACTATCCGAGGTTTGAATGATCTCTACTTTCTTTGACATTATGTCGCTTATTTGATTCATAGAGTTTATACAACAAAGTTGAATATATTTTTGATTCCAAACCAGGAATAGGACTTGTTAAATACTCAAGGGCTGACAAGAAAATCATGACTCTAGGTAATTTATTGTCTTTCAGGACAAGCTTCAAGCTGTTGGTAGTAAAATACTCAGGACACTATTCACAACTTGAATCTATGAGTAGACCATTATGATATGCAACATGATGTGTGAGTCAAAAATAACAAGAATTTGCAAGAACATTTCTTCCAAGTCCTTTTATGTTTACTCTTGATTTATTATATTA
>JACMIO010000095.1 GCA_014381105.1 bacterium
AAAAAAATGATATTCTATTTTTTAGCTTTATCCAGCCTTTCTGATACATCTTGCCAGTTTATTACATTCCACCAAGCAGAGATATAGTCAGGTCTTTTGTTCTGATATTTGAGATAATACGCATGCTCCCATACATCACATCCTAAAAGTGGTATCAAACCTTCTGTTCGTGGACTAGTCTGATTCGGCATTGATTTATACTCAACTTTCTTCGTTGCCGGATTATATGCAAGCCATCCCCATCCACTACCTTGAATCAATACTGTAGTAGATGAGAATTTCTCCTTAAATGCAGAAAAGCTTCCAAATGATTCATTAATTGCATCAGAGATAGAGCCACTTGGTTCACCGCCACCATTTGATTTCAAGTTCTGCCAAAATATTCGATGATTGTCAAATCCTCCTCCATTAAAATTAATTGCACCTTTCTGATCCGCAGGCACTTGATCTAGATTAGATAAAATTTCTACAATGTCCTTTTCCTGAATTTCTGCTGGACATTTTTCAAGAGCTGCATTCAACTTATCGGTATAAGTTTGATGATGTTTAGTGTGATGTATTTCCATTGTTTTTGCGTCGATATGTGGTTCTAATGCATCGTAACTATATGGTAACGAAGGTAATTCATATTTTCCCATGTCTTTATTTTTCTTTGTAACTATTAACTTTTACGATACAATGATTATTCATGCTATTAGAGCAGCAAGTCAAAAATGTGGTATGTCTGAATGAATTCTACATCATGTCAATATTCATGTCATGAGATAACAATAGTAATTTGATTTGAATAAAATACTATCCGTAACTTCTTTCCAATTGCTTGCAGCTAGGTTTTATTGAATGTCTTCTTCTTCTTCTTCACTAGTTTCGCCTTCAGAATCTGATTCAGTAGAAGGTGGAAGAGATGTCTGTTCATCATCCGATTGATTAGTTTCAGCAAGGGATCTGCTCAGAGAAGCAAAAGATGTTTCATTTTCAATTGGAGTGTCATCATTAGATTCATCCGGTATTGAAGCGTTTGACAATGTAGTATCTGAAGACAAGTCACTTGACAAAGTGTTATTTGATTGCGAGAATGAGAATATGGCAAACGTTGGAATCACGACTAAAGAAATTATAATAGAGATGATTTGAAAACCCCTTCTCGCACTCATCTTGAATAGATGGATAATGTGCTTATTGCAAATATAAAGTAGACTGTTTGAGACTCTATTTGGCTTTATAAGCACAGCAAGAGTGAGGGCACAAAATCCGCATCCTTATGGGATGCACCTAGGCTTCTTGAAATCACTGCATAATCTTTAATAATTATCTAGTCTATTATTAGACAACTCATACTTTGGATAAAAGAACTTCAGAAAACGCACCTTCAAATTCAATAAAATCAGGTTCAGGAGCTTCAACAGATAAGGATTCTTTTGCCATGCTTGTAAATGAGGGATTTAGTGCAGGTCAAAGAATTGCTAAAATTTCTGTTGTAACTCTAATCAGTATAGGAATTGCCGAATTACTTATGGGTTACATCAGCGGAAGTGTGGTAGCGACAGCCGACGGTGTGGATTCAATGTCTGACGCCATGATATCTTTTATAGTATTGATAGGCCTACGATTTGCGCGCCGACCTGCCGATAGAAAGTTCCAATTTGGTTACCATAAAGTAGAAAGCTTCGCAGCTATGATAGCTGCAATTGGTATGGTCGTGATAGGGATATTCATAGCTTACCATTCTTATGAAGGACTAGTACACCCGAATGAAATCAAACACCCTATAGCGACCATGATAGTTCTAGCTATAGCAGGTGCTATATCCCTGCACAGAGCATTTCAGATGCGACATATTGCCAACAAATATAATTTACTCTCGTTGAAAACAGATGCTAAAAATTCGATAAAGGATGGATCTGCTTCTGTTTTGGGTTTCTTAAGTGTACTTTTAGCAACACAGTTTGGATTTCTACAGGCTGATGCGATAGGTGGAATGATAATTGCCGGCTTCATATTTTCTGTGGCCTATGTTTCTTTGAAACAATCCTCTTTAATTTTGGTTGATGCATGGCAAAATCCAGTTAGTGTAGATTTTATTAAAAAAATCGTAGAACAAAAGTTTGAGGGTGACGTTACTGTAAGATCAATCAAATTACGCCAAACCGGTATGGTTTCTAGAGCTGAAATCCATGTTGAAATGGATGGAATAAAGCCATTGAATGAGGTAGAAATGATTTTACTTAATACTGAAAAAGTCATAAAATCCCGCCTGCCCAGCATGGATGTAATATTGGTAATACCTCATGCAAAGCGTAGGTCATGAATGAACAAGTTGGCACTAACACATGATTTGCAATAAATGATTCACATTTCGATTTTGATATTTACGTAATTGAACCAAAGCATATATGTAGAAGTATTCGGTCGATAATATAATGAATTTCTCGATTGTTTCAATTGCAGCGCTTCTTATTTCTATATGGTTGATTTCATCTTCGACTATTTCCTTTGCTCAGAGTTCAAGATCACAGAATATGGCCTCGCAGATCTTGAATAATCAAACTTTGATTCTTCCTAAATCGGTAAGGAATTTTGTTATTTTAATTCCTAACGAGGCGCACGAATCTCCACTTTTGCCAAAGGAACAGAGATTAATAAATCAGCCATATGTTCCGCAACATCTCTTTGCTCCACAGAACATTAAAATTGCTTGGTTTTCAGGTGATTATTATCCTGAACGGGGCTGGAGCGCGTGTGCGCTCTGGCCCCGTTTTTTGTTTCTTCTTACTTTCAGGAGTTCAAATGGAAAAACAGCAAAACCCGCCCGCCGG
>JACMIO010000096.1 GCA_014381105.1 bacterium
GGATCTGAGGGATGCGGATCTCAGGGATGCGGATCTGATGGGTGCTAATTTAAGCGGAAGTGACATTGATGGTGCGGATCTGATGGGTGCTAATTTAAGCGGTGCGGATCTGATGGGTGCTAATTTAAGCGGTGCAAGATTAGTCGGCACTAATTTAGGAGGTGCTGATCTGATTGGTGCCCGTCTTTGGGGAGCTAATCTAGTGAGTACTCGTCTTTGGGGAGCTAATCTAAGAGATGCTCATCTGGTTGGTGCAAAGTTAGTGGGCGCTAATCTGGGTGGTGCCAGATTAGTGGGCGCTAATCTGGGTGGTGCCAGACTGGTTGGTGTTGATTTAGGTGGTGCTGATCTTAAGCATACCGAACTTACAAATTCAATCATAATAAATCCAAACTATGAATCACTGACAGTAAATTCCAGCACAGAATTTAACAATGCTACAATTGACGATCCTCAATTTATCGATTATATTACTCAGTATACAAGAAACGTGCCTCAGAAGATTAAGGATAAGAAGAAACTGAGAAGAGAATTGGCTAAGAAAGGGGTTAGCGAAGAGAATATTGAAGATTTGTTGACAATTTCAAGGCTGCCCGAAGAATGAGCAGATGATCTCTAAATTTATTATTAGTGACTGTTGGCGATATACTGAATTTTGTAATATGATTCGCTATACCTTACTCTGATTTAGCTAATTTTTGTAGGTATAAAAGGTATTTAACATTCTATCAATGGTCGATAGATATTTAGAAAATCTCTCATTATCTGATTTATAAGTTACCAAAAATGCTTTGGTATCTTCCTTAAACCAGATCTGCATTGCTTTTCGCATATTTTGTGTGTTATCGGTCGCCGTAAAGATAATCATATGCGCCGGATGCCCCAGAAAAACGGTTTCAACGGATTCCTGTATTTGAAAGTCTGGATATAGTTTCTTTAGGGTGTTGAGTTGATTCTGTGTTATGGTAGAAAGTGTAGTATTTGATCCTACTTGCATTGCCATAATACCAAGATCTGCTGGATTTGTATCTGAATTAATCTCCCTTGGAGCGTGGAATGTAACCGATTTGTCAATGTGTTGGGCTCTATCCCAATCTTGAGGATATTTCATGCTAAATCCAGCAATAATATCGTCGTAAGTAAGAAACTCTGATTCAACAGCAATTGGAATTATTGGATTTTCATGAAATAAGGCAAATGCCATATTATGTTCAATATAGTCAATAATCAGAAAGATTGAAAAAATAGCAGAGACTGATAATGCAATCGATAAGCTGCTTCGATTTATATCATCGAATATTGATGTCATGTTTTCTAGTACTGATAATGTGCATGCACTTAAATATTCTTAATAAAGAAAATAAAAAAATACGTCATGGCAAAGTATTGTTTCTAAGAGTCGGTAAATTGTTGATGAATATGGTAATCATAATTTACCGTAAATAAAATCTCTGAAATATTATAATTATCTAGATTTAAGTCTCTTTACCAGTTCTATTCTCGCATTAATGAGATTAATTTGCTCTTCGATTAGCTTCTTGTAACCTTTCAGTAGCTTTTCTTCGTCGCCATAATTTCTCATTTTTATTTCTGAAATGGTATCTTCAAAACCCTTGATCACGTTTTCTACATAGCCGCCAAGTGCCTGGATATCTCTTGCATCCCTCTTAGCTCCCACTATGAACGTTTCTTCAGCCTTATCTCTAATTTCTTGAGCTTTTTTGGAAAGAGAAAAAATAACATCCTTGAATGAAGTGGTGGCATCTCTGAGGCTATTTACTATCAAGCTATAATCTTCTATCTTGACATTTGAATATGATATCCTAAATTTTTTTTCCGAGTTTATTGGCCCATTGTTGTCTTCTTTCGGAATTTCTCGGGCTAACTCTTCATTTGTAAATTAGATTCTTTATCTGTAATTGATTCATGTGATTTATCTTCTTGGTTGGTTTCGTCCTTGAAGTTTTTCTTCATAGATTAATAGTACAATTGCAAGCCAAATATATAACCGTGAGATGGAGGTTTCAGTCCTATTCTTACATTTGAGTTACGATTTTTGTCATAATTGAGAATAGGTGAACACGATTCAACATGAGATTGACTTTTTTTCGTGTCGGGTAATGTCTTTTAGATTTAAATTATCCTTTTGACTAACGGTTTTCATGTCTGAAGTACAACAAAATACACAACCACAAAGAGATGGACCCCGCGATTCTATATACATAGGTAAGAAACCTCTGATGGCATATGTGACATCTACGCTCATTCAACTAGCAAATCAACCATCAGTCACCATAAAGGCCAGAGGGTTGAGCATTGGAAGAGCGGTCGATGTTTCACAGATAATCCTAAAGAGAATGGAAAATGCTGGGTATGCAATAGGCGACGTCAGGATTGGATCAGAAACACTACAAGCAGAAGATGGCAGAACAAGGAATGTCTCTACAATAGAAATTGAAGTAAAGAAAGCATAGGAGCTTTCTCCTTACTTTTTGTTATTATAACTCTTCAGCTTTATAATTGGAAAAAATTGCAGCTCTTTATCTTGCCCATTTAAATCCAGTCACAAATTCCCATGAGAGAATAATCTCTCAATTAGCTAAAGATCATCATGTTTATGTTTTCCCAGTAGTTTTTCTAAAGCAAGGCAGGGAAGTAAATACAAGAACCTTTCCATTTTCCTACGAATTAAGAAAAAAGATGCTACTAGGTTTGTTCAATGATCAGGATAATATAGAAATTTTGCCTAATTACAAGTTCATATCTCCATTCATAAAATATCTTCCACCAATTTTTTCACCATTTTCATGGTCTCTGCGAAGTGGAGTCTTGCGTGATATAGCAGAAGACCGATTCGTTTCATATACAGGTGATAAGGCTGAAAGGATAGCTTTGCGATTCTATAATCTGCACCCCATAAAGGCAAAAAGGCTAGAAATATCTTCATCGGATGTGAAAGTATTATTGTACCGAGAAGCTTTAGAAAAACTAGGGAAAGATGAGTTTACCATAAATTTGAAAAATGATATGAATCATTCAAATCATAAAGGTAACCTTAATCAAAATAGTAGAAATAAAGTTGGTGAATCCTCGACAGAATCATGGCGAAATATGGTGCCAAGGAACGTTGCAAATATAATTGTGGAGAATTGGAAAATTATAGAAAAATATGCACAATCTAAAGATAAGACTATCAAGATATTTGGAATGAAGTTCCCTGCAGAAGGTATTCTTTAATTGTTCTCAATACACAATATTTGAATACTTTTATTATCCAATAATTGACTTGCCATTATGAAGGATAAGGGTGTAGATTTTGTCTGGTTCGATGGACAATATCTTAAATGGGAGGAGGCCAAAGTTCCGATCTTTGTACATGCTCTTCACTATGGAACAGCAGTCTTTGAAGGCATCCGAGCATATTCGTCTGATGACAATTTATACATATTTAGAGTCAAGGAACATATGGAAAGACTCCATAAATCAGCTAATGTCTATTCCTTTACAACAAGATTTTCTGCTGATGAACTTTGCAATGCTACTGCAGAATTAATTCGAAAGAACTCTATAAGACAATCGTGTTACATAAGGCCATTAACATTTGTTGGTCTACATGGAATAGATCTAAATGTAACCAAGAATTCTCCAACACATACGACAATTATAATTTTCCCATTTGCAAAATACTTCAAGAGTGATGGTATCTCTGCATGTATTTCTTCTTGGAGAAGAATTGACGATCAATCCATTCCTCCAATGGCAAAGGCTTCTGGTAATTATCTTAATTCTGTATTAGCTACCCAGGAATGCAGGCGAAATGGATACGACGAATCCATACTGCTTGACAGGAATGGGAATGTCAGTGAAGCTTCCGGAGAAAACATTTTTGTAGTTAGAAATGAAAAACTTCACACCCCCCAGCTAGCAGATTCGATACTGGAAGGGATTACAAGAAATACTGCTATAACGATTGCAAAGGATTTGGGATATGAGGTTGTAGAGCGTCCCATTTCAAGGACAGAATTATATCTGGCTGATGAGATATTCCTTACAGGAACAGCCGCTGAAATAATTGCAATTACAAAGATCGATGGAAATATAGTTGGAAATGGAAGGGAAGGTTCAATTACAAAGAGCATAAGGGAAAATTACGAAAATATAGTGACTGGGAAATCTGAAAAATTTATGGGATGGCTAACGCCAAGTTGGTAAACAAAAAGAACAGTGGCTTAAAAATTGGAGTAATTGGAGTCGGTGGTTGGGGAAAGAATCATGTTCGGGTTCTTCATAATATGGGAGTCCTAGCAGCTGTTTGTGATCTATCTGCAGAACGCGCAAAAGAAATAGCGGAAAAATACAATACAAAATCTTATTCTTCAATGAGTGATTTTTTTTCCAACGAACGCGAATTGGATGCATGCCTTGTGTGTACACCTACTAAATCACACCTGTCAGTAGTAAAGGAGGTAATTGGAAATGGTTGTCACGCATTTGTGGAAAAACCTCTTTCATTTTCATCTAGAGAATGTGAAGAAATGACTGAACTGGCCGACAAAGCAAACGTTGTCTTGACATGTGGATACGTTGAAAGGTTTAATCCTGCTGTTCAGGATTTGAAGAACATAATTCAGCAGCAGTCATATGGCGATCTTTTGATGATGGAATTCCATAGGGAAAACAGAATGCCCTTACATATCAAAGATGTAGGAGTAATTTATGATACATCAGTTCATGATATTGATACCGCAATGTTTCTTTTCGGTAAGGGACCGAAAATGGTTTTTGCTAGGGCTGGAAAAAAATTTCACTTGTTTGAGGATTTTGCAACAATAATGCTTGGATTTGAAGATCAGAAGGTTGCGATAATTGCATCAAATTGGGTTACACCAAAGAAGGTTAGAACATTTTCTGCCGTGTGTACTGAAGGTACAGTTAACGGGGATTTTATTACACAAGAGATAAGAATTGATCATGGTGATGCTACCATTATTCCCAGAAGACAACAGTTTCAGGAACCTCTTGTCCTAGAATTACAGAGTTTTGTTGAAGTAATAGATGGTAGGAGGAAGCAACCTGTCGTTACCGCTATAGAAGCCACAAATGTGACAAAAGTAGCTGAGGCAGCACTTCTTTCTAGTGAAACAGGTTCACCAATATATTTAGAATTGAAATGAAATATAAGATGTGCAAACCAAGAAATCATCATGAGACGATCGATGCTGGACATCCTGGCATGTCCTATAGATAAATACTATCCATTGGAATTGATTGAAATTGATACTGCCGAAGATAAAACAATTAATGAAAATGTAATAAAGGAAGGAGTTCTTTTTTGCTCGCAGTGTTCAAGGTTTTATCCTATTATTGAAGAAATTCCAGTTATGTTACCAGACGAACTCCGAGATAAAGAAAAGGATATCCAGTTTTTACAAAAGTGGCATGAAAAAATTCCCAGCAAAATCATAAAAAATGGGCATCCTTGGCATTTGTAATTAAATGTGAGAATTACGAAGTAACATAAATTGAATATAGATATAGTATGAGTTTGAACATATGAAAAGATGAAGTATGGAAAAACAAAGTAATAATTTAATAAACTTTATTTCAGAAACTGCAAAATTAGGAAAGAATGTAAAAATTTGGCATTTCAGCTACATTGGTAACAACAGTGAGATAGGGGATAATGTTTCAATAGGTTCACTCGTTCATATAGATTATAATGTAAAAATTGGTGATAATACTAGAATTGAGGGATCAGTGTATATTCCACCGCTAACTACGATTGGAAAAAATGTATTCATAGGTCCTTGTGCGGCATTTACAAATGATCCTTATCCAATGAGCCCTAAAATGACGGGAGTTGTGGTAGAAGACGGAGCAATAATTGGAGGTAGGGCTGTATTTAAGGCCGGGGTAACTGTTGGAAAAAATAGTGTAATTGCAATGGGGGCAGTTGTAACAAAGGATGTGCCTCCTAATGTTGTCGTAATGGGCCACCCAGCAACTGTAAGATATTCAAGAGAGGAATATGATCTAAAGAAGAAAAAATGGAATTCCTAGTTTTATCCACATATGATCAAATCAAAACTCTAACATAGAATTATTCAATATTCATTACTTCGGTCCAACATTCATTACAGAAATCTTCATCGTTTACTATTTTTCGTTGAAGATTTACTTCCTTCTCGTCGTATGTTTTGAGACACATAACACAAATAGACATAGTATAATATACGTCGTTTTCACATATTAACATTGTGTAAAAATTTTATGATATTTGTTTATTTTTTTGATTTATTATTCATGTGATTATTCAAGAAATATGAATTAGGAAATCATTTGTTTTTGATTTATATTTATAATAGTTTGTAATCAACACCATATGGCCCCTAACCTGCCGCAATGGGGAGTAGATCCAGTTCCTCCAAAACATAGAGTTCTTGGAGGTTTCCATTATTTCATTTTGTGGTCCAGCCTTGGTGTTGGATTGCTAGTTTTTTCTGCAGGATCCTTTTTGTCGGACGCTCCCTTTTACCATGCATTGCTCGCAATCATTATTGGTTCAATTGCAGGCTCCGTACTGTTATCGATGGCAGGAAAAATAGGAAGCGATCATGCAGTACCATCAATTATTGGAATACGACCGGCTTTTGGACTGTACGGGTCATATCTAGCCGCTGTACTAAACATAATACAGCTTATTGGCTGGACTACATTTGAAATTTTGATACTTTCAAAGGCTGCTGAACAATTAACAAATATGAACGTTACTTTTGTGTGGAACATTTTATTTGGAGTTGTTATTACCCTGCTTGGGATTTTTGGACCCCTGTTTGTGGTAAAACAGTGGCTATCAAAGTTTGCTATATGGATAGTTTATGCTTCATCAGCAATAATTTTGGTTACCTTACTATTTCAAAATCTTCCAAACGTAATGTCTGAAGAAAGCAATGATATGTCATTTTTTGTTGCATTAGATATTGTGATTGCTATGCCTATCTCTTGGATGCCCCTTGTTTCAGATTACAACAGGTTTTCGAAGACAAGCAAAGGTGCCTTTATAGGGACTTTGGTGGGATTTTCTATTACAAATATCATTTTTTATGTTGGAGGACTACTATTTGGTGTCGGAGATATTTCATCCATAATAATATCTATTCAGGCAATCTTCTTTGGTTTTATTCTCTTAGTTATGATTGTCGATGAGATAGATAACGCTTTTGCAGATATATACTCGGCAGCAATTTCTTCCCAAAATATCTTTCACAATCTAAATCAACGACATCTGATTATTGGATTCTCAGCTGTAAGTACTATTTTGGCTATTTTTGTATCGATTGAAGGGTATGAACAATTTTTGTTTTTGATAGGGGCTTTATTTATTCCTCTTTTTGGAGTCCTTCTAACAGACTATTTTGTAATTAGTCGTGGTAGATACCAGCATGATATGATGTATGGTAACAACATAATCAAGATAGGCTATCCTGCTATTGTTGCCTGGTTTGCTGGTGCCTTGACATATTATTTGCTCTCTCAACTTTCACCAATTTATTTATCGCAATTACCAACAATAGGTTCTACGATTCCAAGTCTGGTAGTTTCCTCATTACTATATCTGTTGATTACTAAGCTTGTTCTAAAATTTAAGGCCTCCAAAACTCCGGTATAATATCAGCTATCATTTGACGCAATTTGAAGTAATTATTCTGGTCGCCCTCAAGTACACTTTCTTTAAATCTAACTTTCAATAATATTATGTAGTTGTCTGCATGTAACGTCCACAAGAATTTTTTTGATGATAATTGCCCTGATTGTAAATTAGAATATGCAGAACTAAAGGGATTAACTCAGTCTAATTCTCAAGATTATGAGAAATTAAAAATAATAGCACATGAATCGAGTAAAAAAGCATATAAAGAATTTTCTGAAGAGAGGGCAAAAAAGCTTTACGAGGAGCTATTGGTACAATATATGAGAACAAAATCAATCAATGAAGTAGAAGCTGCTAGAAGAGCAAGGCAAATTATAAGAAAGCAATGTGCTATTAGAGGAATTGAGGTTTGGAACTGGCTGAAATCAGAATAAAACAATAACCATTTGTGTAAATCTTTATCATTCATCCATATTTGATAAATTTTTTAATTGATTTCTCGCTAGTTGATTGTTGATTGATAGTAAATATTTTATTTGTTCATTAGATATCTATATCAATTTCAAATGCCATTGGAAATGATAATAGATGAACTAACCGAACTGGTCCATAGAGGTGTCCTCTATATGTTGATAGGTACCTTTGGATTCTTGAGTATCATCATCGTTAACGGAATAATCAGATCCGGTCGCAAGGGCAAAAGAGATATGAATAAATCTTAATTACATATTCCATCGATGATACTAGATTTAACTAGAGAAATAAGTACTGATACCAAAGTTTTTCCAGGTTCACCATTACCTAAATTTATTACTTGGAACAAAATGGATGTGCATAATTATCATTCAGAAGTGGTCTTTATGAGTACTCATACAGGCACACATATGGATGCTCCATCTCATTTTGTTACTGGTGTTTCATCAATCGATAAAATACCAATCGACAGATTCATTTCAAGAGCTATTCTCATTAAAATAACCAAGGCATCAGATGAACTAATAACTGCAAATGAAATAGAAGCATCTAATGTAAGGATACTGGAGGGTGATTCTATTGTTTTTTCTACTTTGGGAGAACGAGGTGGACAACGATTATTATTTCAGCCATAGTCCGGGTCTTTCAGAAGATGCCGCAGAATTATCTGATAAATAAAAAAGTAAACGCTGTATGTATAGACTCACCCAGCATCGATAGGGGATCGGATGGTAATTTTCCTGTACATAAACTATTATTGAATAAGGAAATCTTAATTGTGGAAAACCTTTGCAATTTGAGTGAAATTAATAGCCAAAATTTTACTCTGATAATGATACCATTAAAACTATCGGGAGCCTCCGGATCTCCCATAAGAGCTATCGCTATTGATAAGAATTTTTCAGGAAATTGGGAAACAGGATAATACGAAGGTAATCTTTGCACGAATTTTTAGCGAAATTAGTAGTATAGGATACGTGAATTCTACATCGAGTTTTAATACTCCTTACAAGTATAATGTAATAGTATGCCAACAGCTTATGTTTTAATAAATTGTGATCTGGGCTCTGAAGAGGAGATATTACTGGAAATTAAAAAGCTCCCTGGAGTAAGTGAAGTAAGTGGTGTATACGGAGTATATGATATAATTGTGAAGATTTCCGCAGATACTATGGACAAACTCAGAGAAACAATAACATGGCATGTTAGAAGAATAGATAAGGTTAGATCCACCTTGACCATGATAGTAATTGAAGGTCAGGCAGGAAAGGACAAAAAGAATCAACCAAACATGTTTTGAATGTTCTTAATATTCTGAACAAGTGTAAAAACTTCGTCAGGAGTATTGAAGAAATGAGGAGACGCTCTTACTGCTTTTTTCTTTCCGCCTCCAACAATATCCCTCTCTGCAACAATTATTTTATTTTCCTCTAGTCTTGATACAACAACCTTTGAAAGTACCGAGTCTGTGTCAAAAGAAACTATCGATGATCTAAGCTTCTCGTCTTCGGGCACAAATATCGAAATACCAGGAATTGTTCTTAACTGCTCGATCATTTCATTGGCTACTTTCATATTCATTTTTCTTATCGTGTCAATACCCATGTGTTGAATGTACCTCAAAGATGATGTAAGTCCGGCAATTCCAGCATAGTTTCTGAAACCGGTTTGAAATTTTTGTGGAGAATCGGCATATACCAGTTTTTTTTCTTCAGTAATAATTGCTGATTCTCCTCCGATATACTTGGGAATCAGCAATGGTGCAGATTCTTTTTTGCAATAAAATATACCAATCCCAGAAGGACCGCATATCCACTTGAATCCAGGAAAGGCCAGAAAGTCACATCCAATTTTTCTTACATTCACGTTAATGGTGCCAACGGATTGGGCAGCATCTATAGAATATAGCAAACTATGTTTCTTTGCAATCTTGCCAATTTCCTCAACGGGCATTATCGCTCCATTATTGTAAAGAACATGACTAAGAGTTATCAGTCTAGAATTCTTGTTCTTTGCGATTTTGTCAATCTTGTCAAGATCGAAGAACCCGTTTTTATCAATCTTTACCTCTTCTAGTTTTACACCATACTTTTTTGAGACATTAAGCCATGGAAAGTAGTTAGCATAGTGTTCATGAAGACCTCCTCGGGCGATAATAATGTCAGATTTTTTCCATTCAAGTCCTGATGCAACATAATTCAATCCCTCAGTAGTACTTTGAGTGAAGATTATTTCTTCTGGCTCACAGTTAATGAGACGACACAGAATTTTTCTAAGCTCTTTCATAAGTGATGTAATGTACTCCTGAACAGAGCTTGAGTCAGGTCCTTCTTCTGAGCACCTTACTAGGAAATCAGTGATTGACTTTATTGTAGATAGAGGTGTTGGTGCAAACGATCCGCAGTTCATGTATATCTTTTTTTTCGTAATCGGAAAGTCCTTACGTATCAATTCTATATCGTTTTCCTTTGCTTTATCATAATCCATTATAACCCCTTTTGGTAATTCATTATAATAAAATTATGATTTCTGAAATACTGGGAAACAGAGGATTTAATACTCTAGTTTATGACGATGCCTATGCAAAAATATGTTTGATTGCATCAATCATATCGGAATTTCAGAATCAAAATCATGAAGTAAATCCCAAAAAAATAGTTTACCTGGATCTTGATGCAGCGTTTACTGCTTATGTTAAGGCGGGATTGATTCCTTCTATGGAAATGCGTAAGGTGGACAATAACATATATCAGTCTGAATCAAACGCACTGAAAGTATATCTTCCATCTGAGGATATGTTTGATGTATTTATAGTTGACATAATAAAATCAATAAATGAATGCTCCTTAATTATTTTTGATTCTGTAAATTCATTTTACAATCTTTTTTATGATAGGATAATAAACAGCCCAAATAATATACTAAAAATTGGAAATCTTAACCAATTACTTTACTTCATTCTAATGCTGATTTTGAAACATACCTCAGAATGTGATATCCCATTCCTAGTAACCAGCATGGTTCGTTACAAGAGAAAGGAAGTAGTAACAACCAACAGACTTCTTAGTAAGAAAAGCTCATTGAATTTTTATGTTAAGATTAAGAATCTTAATGATCTTTCAGTTACAATACTCAGTGATCCAAAAGAGAATCAAAAAAGTTTCATTATGAAGGATAAGGTTCTAAGGTGGACTTGACGCGACTAGCCAGCTATCTTAATCTTAACTATACTAAAGCCTACAATCAATGCAATGGTAAGGACGGTAAATCCTCCAGTCAAAAATGCCCACTGACTCTTTGATGATGCCGCTTTTCCTGAGTTATAAAGCAAATATGCTCCGAACATCCCCATAAATAGTATCATAACTATAACAATAGTTTCGCCTATGGTTTGAATTGATCTCGATGGGATAATAAATTCTCTTGACCGTGCCCCTTCTATAATCGAATTAACCAATCCTGAAGCAAATGCGAAAAATGCAACCAGATATAGTACCGTCGCAAGAGTGAGATATTTTGAAGCGCCAGTAAGCATCCAGTTACTAGTATAATGAATTATAATTAAGTTTATCGAAAAGTTTCCTAACTGATTTTCATTATATCTTTTTTATATTTCTATTATTCTTGCTGAAAATAGATCATATTTTCCTAAAAAATTATTTTTACTTATCCTCTTCTATATGTGCTATTATTGGACTGTCTGCTATACTGGGGTCGGCCTCTATTAACTCCTCTGCTATATCCGTATCTTCTCCTACTTTGACTATTTGAGTTAGAGGGTCTTTGTCTATTGTCTCTATTTCTACTAACATACAATGTGGGGACTTCAATTCCTATTTCATCATTCAATCTCTTCACTGATAGCTCTGTTCTCTTGAGAATCCTTGCAAAATCCTCATATCTACTACTTGAGACTAATGAAATTGCTTTACCACTTCCACCTGCCCGAGCTGTTCTGCCAATTCTGTGGAAATAGACCAAGGGGTCTTCTGGAATATCATAATTAATAATATTTCCAACGGCCGGGACGTCTATTCCTCTTGCTGCAATATCTGTAGCTACCAGTATATCATCACTTCCGTTTTTGAATCTGTTCATAGAGTAATCTCTCTGTCTTTGAGATAGATCTCCATGAATTGTAATAACTCGAAATCCTTCTCTATTCAAATCATCAGCTATTCTCTGGGTTCTCTGTTTTGTGGCTACAAACACAATAGTTTGTTGGCCTTTTTCCCTGTTTCTAATAAAATTACAAAGATGTTTGAACTTTTCTCGCTCTTCAATAATTAGATAAGATTGATCGATAGTTTCTAAACTAATCTCGTCTTCATTGAGTCTAACTTGCTCTGGTTCTTTCATGTATTCTTTAGATAGTCTTAGAATTTCAATTGGCATCGTTGCTGAAAACAAACATGTCTGCCTTCTTTCATTTACATAGAAGAGAATGAATTTTATGTCATCAATAAATCCCATATCAAGCATTCTATCAGCCTCATCTAATACCACAAAATTTACATCTTCTAATTGAATCGTACCATGTTTCACGTGATCAATTAGTCTGCCCGGTGTCGCTACAATAACCTGGACTCCTCTTCTCAGCTGTTCCTTTTGTATATGGATACCCTGTCCACCGTAAACGGCAAGGCTCCTTATTCCCATATATTTTGAAAATTTCTTAATTTCATTGTTAACTTGCATCGCCAGTTCTCTAGTTGGTACAATAATTAATCCTTGGATCGGCCCTCTTGACTTTACTTTATTTATTAGAGGAAGAGAAAATGCAGCCGTCTTTCCTGTTCCTGTATGTGCCTGTCCTATCACATCTTTTCCTTTTAAAATAAGTGGAATACATTGTTCTTGTATAGGAAAGGGATTTTCCATACCTATTTCTTTAACCGCCTTTACTATAGACGTATTTAGACCTAATTCTTCAAATGAAACCATTTTTAATTCACTTTTTTGTTTTGTATTTGACAAAAGTTACGGAAGATTTGGAAAGATTTTTTATGTTACTTAACTTATCCGCCGTCCCTTAAGTTAACCTAATGAGCTTTAAACGGAGATATAAGTGTGATGATACAAAATTTTGGTCAAATTGTATTGAAACTTATCGCTATCTCAAATGACCAGTTTGTCAGCGAGCAAGTTATTAGACAAGTATTAGAACTTGATAATTTAAATTCAACACAAGTGATAATAAAAAATATGATGGAGGATCAGGGTCAAAATCAAGATTTGCGGGAGAAGAAACTGCGGGGTTCTGGTGGATACGTATTAGCCCATATTACAGATGAGGAACAAAAAAAGGGCAATTTAGGAGGACCAGAGTTATTCCTAGCGGGGATAGGAAGACTTCCTTCTGACAGGCTTGTCAAATATCATTGTAACAAATGCGATAAAGATTATGAGGGATCACCAAATATCAGTTTTGAAAATCCTAATGAAGATCTTGGTGAAGGCGTTACACTCTTTGAAAAGGGCGAATACAAATGTAATACCTGCAAAAGCATAATTGCACAGTATAGAAAATTTGATGCTCCCGAAGATTCCGAACCTAGAGAAGGGCCCAAAACAGCTGAGATATCAAGTCCAGCTGAAGTATCAAATATCAAAAATAATGATAAAATTTTCAAAACGACTATCAATCCACCGTCATCAACTTCTATTGCACAAAATGACTTTATCTCTATTCAATCCCTTGTTGGAATGCCTGCATATGATTGCGATGCTATGTTGATTGGTAATGTTCAAGAGATCGGTCTCAAAAGGACCTCTAAAGGAAAAATGGAAATAAATCTTAAGATTCCTAAAAAGAGTAATAATCAAAGTATCGAAGTTACTTGGAAAAATATATCTAAAATTGGAGATATAATTTTACTTGAAAATTCAGAGTCTTCTCAACCCACTCAACAAGGCAAGTGTTCCCATTGTGATTTCCAAAACGAAAATGATGCAGTGTTTTGTTCCGAATGTGGTAAGAAAATTAATAATGAATAGGTCTTGTATTAAGAGTAAAGACAGATTCTAAATTCTGCTTGTTATGCAAGGCCGATCCTTACATCAACTGCAATTGCTCCTTTACCTTCCTCAAGTACCAATAATGGATTCATGTCGAATTCTGTTATCTCAGGAAAATCTGTAACCAATTGAGATAATCGGAGGAGGCATTCAACCAGTACGTTTATGTCAGATGGAGGCTGCCCTCTAATCCCTTTCAATATTTTGTATGTCTTGATTGATTCTACCATCTTCATTGCTTCTTGTTCATTAATAGGAGCCAGTCTAAATATCACATCTTTGAGAGCTTCTACATAAATTCCCCCAAGGCCAAACATGATTAGAGGACCAAAAAGCTTATCGTGTTTTGCTCCAAGAATTGTTTCTCTGGCAGATTCTATCATCTGTTGAACAAGCACTCCTTTAATATTTGCGTCTTTTTTGTAATTCTGTGCGTTGTTAATTATTTCACTGAAAGAAGATGAAACTTGTTGCTTATTCTTAAGACCTACTTTTACTCCCCCAGCGTCTGACTTGTGGATTATATCTTGCGATACAATTTTCATAACCACGGGATAACCGATTTCTTCAGCTCTCTTCGTACATTCTTCCTCATTTGTGCAAAGGTAACTCTTAGGCCTAGGAAATCCATAAGCGTTAAGAACATCGTATCCCTCTTCCTCCAAAAGATTTTTTCTACCTTCTTTTCTTACATTATCAAATATTTGTTTGACCTTTTCCTTATCAACATTGAATTTTTTAATTTCGATTTCTTTTTCTGCAATCCAAAATGAAAAGTCATACATTGCTTTCAGTGTCCTTATTGCTGGTTCAGCATAAGGAAAATGTGGAATTCCGCCATCTGAAAGAATTTGTTTATTTTCTGTTCCTTCTGCAAGACCCATAAGTGCTGCAAGTGAGGTTTTTCCGGAATTGGCAGTGGTCTTGACTATAGTTCTTGCAAGGTCATTATAATCTAAAGTAGCGGATGGAGTACACATCGTAACAATTGAACCTACATTTGGATTTGAAACAACTTCATCGAGGACCTTTTCAAATCGATTAAAGTCAGCGTCTCCCACAATGTCAACTGGGTTTCTCGCAGATCCGTGAGCAGGTATAACTTTCGCTATTTCTTCTCTAGAAGTACTAATATCAGCTAGCTTCATGCCATACTTTGAACACGCATCTGTGGATATTATAGCAGGTCCACCTGCATTTGATACAATTACCGTACCCTTGTCATTATTAGGAATTGGTTGCTTTGAAAAGGCAGTAGCAAGATCAAAGAGTTCCTGCATTGAATCGACTCTGATTACGCCACTTTGCAAAAACAATGCATCATAAACCTCATCAGCTCCCATCAAGGCCCCTGTGTGAGACATAGCTGCCTTTGCACCCTCTGGAGTTCTACCAGATTTTATGACAACTATTGGCTTCTTGTATTGTTTGGTCGTTTTCCTTCCTATTTCCATGAATCTTCGACCATCATGAATGTCTTCAAGGTACATTATGATTACAGAAGTTTCCGGGTCGTGACATAATAATTCTAAAATATCATTTTCATCAATATCTATCTTGTTTCCCATACTGATTACTTTTGAGAATCCAATACCCTGTGCCATAGCATCTTCAACTGTGGCAGCACAGATAGCTCCACTTTGTGAAATGAGAGCAATATTTCCGTGTTTTGGTGTAATTTTCAGAAATGTGGAATTCATCATGTTTTGTTTTGACAAGCTCATTATACCCAAGCAATTTGGGCCAATAACTCTAGTACCGTATTTCTTACATATGTCGGCAACCTCTCTCTCAAGAGTTGCTCCCTGCTCATCAACTTCTTTGAATCCTGCTGAAACAATTATGGAAGCCTGAATTTTTTTCATTCCTACTTCTTCCATCACTTTTGGAACAATCTTGTTAGGGGTGGCAACAACGGCTAGATCTATATCTTCTGGTATGTCAAGCACACTTTTGTACGCCTTGATCCCAGATACATATTCATTAGTAGGACTGACAGGATAAATTTTCCCTTTATAACCATTTTTAATATTTGTAAAAATTGCCCTCCCGATTCCTGGTTTCTCGGAAGCGCCTATAATTGCAATAGACCTTGGTGATAGAAATAGACTCCTATTAGATGACTCGCTAGTCTCACTATCTGAATTCATATAAAAATAATTTGCCTACATAGTTATAAATGCAGTGATATTGTACAATCACAATATATTTCCGCCACGATATACTGATTACTACGTATATTCTTGAAACTAGGGATAAAGTAAAAATCGGAAACCTAAAGTATTTCTGCCATTTTTATCAATCCTTTCTATTTATTAGTAATAATATTAATATTCTGTAATAGTAACACTATAAATTTAAATGTTTATTTATCCCACTTGAATATTAGGAATTAGACATAATTCCTTATCAATAATTCTGTATGACCTACCCGCTTTGAAGCAATTGCATTGATAGATCGGTTTACATTGATTACCTGAGTAAGATGAGAGTAATTTGAATAAAGTCTTCTAATTTCTTCCGTATTGGAATTACTGAGTAAAACTTTACATCCTTTTCTTGTTAATTCATCGAATATAATAGCAAGTTCCTTTTGATCATGAAGAGAAAAACCATTGTTGGTATAACTGGTAAAATTTGCAGTATTACTGAATGGATAGAACGGTGGATCAAGGTATACAAAGTCATCCTTCTCAGCTTTTTCAACTAATATTTTCTTGTAGTCACTGACTCCCAAATATGATCCTGACCGTTTCAATACGACACTCGTATTGCGCAAGTTATCGGCATCGCATATGAGTGGATTTTTGTATCTTCCAATTGGAACGTTGAATAAGCCGTTTCTGTTTACTCTATACAGACCGTTATAGCATGTTTTATTTAGTGCAATAAATCTGGCAGCTTTATCTATCTTGTTCATTACTCTTGTTGAGTCACGTAGATGATAATAGTATTTTTTTGGAGATTTGTTGTATTGATTTTGGTGATAAATTAGCGCTGGAATGAGTTCTTCTACATGATTCTTTATGACCTTATACGCGTCAATTAATTCGGTATTGATATCCGAAAGGAACGCGTTCCCTTCAGAGGAAGCTATTTGGAAGAATACGGCTCCTCCTCCGAGGAACGGTTCAAAGTATCTGGCAAAACTTGTTGGGATGAGTCGAATTATCTGAGGCATTAATTGTCCTTTGCCCCCTGCCCATTTTACAAATGGATGGCATCCAGGTGTTTGATAAAGTAGTTCACGATCTTTTACCCGTTCCATTCTCATAATGACATTCGATCTCAATCTTTAACTGTAAAAGTAATTTGCATATAAGCATTATAAAATTTCAAACAATAAACTCGAGTCGATTCATTTATTTTTTGGATCCTTGCTCGTTTTGTTTATCTCTGCCTTAGATCCTGCTCTTGTCATTTTAATGTCGCATCTTGTGCAAATTTTTCCTATTCTTTTACTTGTCATCGTATCAGTGGGAGTTAATTGATGACACATTGCGCAAGCTGTGAGCGATTTATACAAATTCAATTCAATATTATTTCTAATACAACTTAAGGTATTTATTTGTAAAAATAGTTCACTATGATTTCCAGATAATACTGGTATTCGTTTTAGAGATTATTTTGAGCGGAAAATACTATGCTTACAGGTACTTCAGTAGACGGAAAATTTACTTAATATTTCTAATATTTCCATTCGTCTGATATGTTATTCCACCAAGACCTATATTGCTTGGCGTCCCTACCAAGTTCGTCTTTTATTCTAAATTCAATTGAATAAAACATATTCTCCATTGCATCAGCTTCTCCATCAGCATGTAGTTCTTTACCAATCATAGATACCCTTTGTTTTTTGGATTCTAAATCCGATGCATTTGGGTTCTCTATACAGTAGGTAAGAATGTCATAAAACTCTTCCTCCAGATATGCGTCCATCTTACTATTCGCCCTATTCAAATTATCAAATGATGTTGATATAAATTCTACGGATTGAAAAAATTAAGTTAACAATGTCAATTATTCTTCATCTTTTCAATCCAAAAGCAATTCAGAAAAGTTCAATTAAAGATTTATGATGGTATAGAGTCAATATCTTAGATATGATCTGATGAACGATTAATAGAATCTCAATTTCTATATCTGACAACCATTGGTTGGAGAACAGGTAAGTCGCACAGGATAGAAATATGGTATGTAACCCATAATGAGAAATATTACATGATGTCAGAACGTGGAATCAATGCTCATTGGGTCAGGAACATCAATCATAACCCGAGAATTTCATTTAGTATTAACAACTCCAATTACGAGGGTGAGGGAAGAATTATCGATTCTACGAAGGAAAGTCAATTAGCGGCGCAGGTTTCAGAAATTATGAACGCAAAATATCATTGGGATCAAGGACTGATTGTGGAACTCATTCATCATGATTTACTTTTTTATGAGAAATTAGATAATTATGATACCTGATCTAATATCCATTCCTTAAATTTTCTAACTGCAAATTCTTCAGATTGTTTTATGAATATAGG
Source organism: bacterium (assembly GCA_014381105.1). Classification (GTDB taxonomy): domain Archaea; phylum Thermoproteota; class Nitrososphaeria; order Nitrososphaerales; family Nitrososphaeraceae; genus TA-21. The sequence continues at coordinate 18,679 of JACMIO010000096.1, forward strand.
ATCCTTAAGTCTCCATTGATCTTGTGGGATAGAGTCAAAAAATTCTTGCATAAATAGAGTAAACCTAAAACGCAGGTTTCTTGGATTTTCATTTAGATTATACCGCCTTAGAATTTTTGCTATTTTTCCAAATGAGGTATCATAGTCTCTTTTAAATGGTGTAATATTTAGAGTCTCATTTAGAATTGAGGTTACAGAATCCATATCTTTGTTGATTGTTATCAAAGTCTACATATCACTATGATTTATACTACTTTATGGTTTGTCTTCAAGCTATTGAAAACTATTCTTGCACATCACAAAATGGTAATGCAGATGGAATGAAGTACATTCTAATGTCTAAAAGTAAACGTTACTATGTAAGAACTCCCAAAAATGTCTTTGTAAATCTTTTTTTTGCAATTTCGAAGGCCTTTTCACCTTTGGGTGATAACCTGTAAGTTATAGTTTTACCTTCTTTCTCTTCACTAAGGAAGCCTAAATCCTTTAGACTCCTAAGAGCTGGATAAATTGTTCCTGGACTTGGTTTGTCGCCTCTTCTTTTTGCGAGTTCGCTGGCTATCTCCTGACCATGCATTGGTTTTTTTGATAGTAAGAATAGTATCAAAAATCCCAGTAGTCCTCTCATATCACAACATTCGCCATCGACTCCTCGCATATGTATTATATTGGATGTCCGATATATATAAATACATCCTTTCACTATATATCGTATGACCGATAATGAAACACATGGAGGTGATTTAATGGGATTCGGATGCTGTGGAGTAGGTGTTGATCAAGTTAGAAACTTTCTGACGAGAGAAGAAAGGATTGCTCTACTGAAAGAATACAGTGATGGACTTGAGAAGGAAGTGCAAGGAATAAAGGAGAGGATTAAAGAGTTGGAACAAAAGTAATCCTTTCTTCCCCCTCATTTTCTTTCATTTTCACTAGTTCAAGATTTGTTTCTTATCTCTTTTCACGTCTACTTCAGACAATGCTTTGAAATTGAAGACCCATTGCAAAGTTAAAAGCGTAATAATTTTTCTTTCCTGTCCTCGGCATGATTGAACTCTCTCTTAAAATGCTGAAATGTTTCATCATCAAAAATACAAAACTCAATGATTTCTGGAAGGGTGTTATGGGAATCTTGCCTTTCAGCAAAGTTGATTGATTCTTGAACCAATATCTTTGCGCATTTTTCTTTAGGAAATCCAAATATTCCTGCGCTAATAGCTGGAATAGATATGCTTTTGAAATTGTTTTGTTGAGCAAGGTTTAGAATATTGTTTATTGCCAGTGTTAGTTTTTCGTTCTCTTTTCCCTCACCATTTCTTGGTCCCACTACATGAATTACCGCCTTGCAAGGCAATTTTCCTGCATTTGTCATTACAGCGTTACCAGTTGGTACGTATCCTATCTTATCACTCTCTTCTTGGATTATTCGTCCGCCCTTTGCCACGATAGCTGCTGCCACTCCTCCACCATGATAGAGATTTGAATTTGCAGTGTTCACTATTGCGTCTACTACCCTTTCTGTGATATCTCCACGAACCAACCGGAGTTTTCTTTTCCCTATTGAAATCTCACTCACAGGCAATATTTCATTACCTCCAAACAAACAGTTTCGATAAGAGGACTTTAATACATTGAGGTAATTGTTTACGCCATGGATGCATTTGATTGCATAAAGACCAAACTTGACATAAGAGAGTTCAGTCAAGAAGAAGTTGCAGTTGAAATAAAACAAAAAGTATTTGAGGCTGCGAGATTAACGGGCACCGGTCTTAACACCCAACATTGGCGCTTTATACTTATTGAAGATGAACACAACTTGAAGAATCTTGCAAAGGACAGCACTAGTGGAAATTGGGTTGCCGGATGTAATTTTGCAATAATAATTCTGACAAATCCAAAATATCATTTTCATTTGATTGATGCGGGA